>NZ_JABXEM010000283.1:0-13925 GCF_013372595.1 Myxococcus sp. AM011 | reverse complement strand
CGGATATCCAGGTGGAGCTGGCGAGGGGTGAGGGCCGACAGTCGCGTCGGCGTGGCCTCCACCTCCAGGTCAATCAGGGCCTCGCCACCGTCCGCGCGCAGGGAGAGGAGCCGCGCATCGGGGAGTCCTTCCAACTGTTCGCGCAGTCGCTCGGCGGCATCCTCGGGCACCTTCTTGCCCTGGAACCACAGGTGCGTCTCCAGCCGGGGCGCATGCAGTCCGAGATAGGACTGGTGCGTGGGCGCGACGGCGGAGGCGAAGGTGAGGGGCGCGAGGGTGTTCTCTTCGGTGCCCCAGACGGGAATCGCGTCCAGCTCCAGCGTGTGCAGCGTGCCTCCCGTCGCGGCGATGAACTCAGGTACGCGACGCGGATGGATGCGGGTGAGCTGGTCATCCAGCGCGAGCGTCAACTCCTCGGTGGCCTTCTCCAAGGTGTCCGCGTGCACCGCGAGATGAGGCAGGGACAGGGGTGTGAGCGTCACTCGACCGCTGGCGTGACGCTGCACCCAGCACTGGAAGCGAAAGTTCATGGAGTGTGCTCAGGCTAACATGGGGCGGCGCAGGGACGACGAGTGCCGAGCGTGGCTGACGCGCTCCGTCGCGTGCATTGTTCCCCACGCGCTGGACAGTCGGGGAGGTTCGGCGGGATCCTCACTCCATCGAGAGGTGCGAGATGGAAGACGCCTGTTCGAGGTTGGTCGAATCCGTCAGGAACGCCATCCTCGGGGACGGGCGGCTGCTCCAGGGGCCCTACGGGCCGCGCCGGCTCACCTACGCGGACCATGCCGCCTCCGGGCGCTCGCTGGGCTTCATCGAGGACTTCATCCGCGAGCACGTCCTCCCGCTCTACGCCAACACGCATACGGAGACGTCGGGCACGGGCGCCCAGACGACGCGCTATCGCGAGGACGCGCGGGAGCTCATCCACCGCGCGGTGGGAGGCGGGCCCGACGACGTCGTCCTCTTCTGCGGCTCCGGTGCGACGGCCGCCATCTGCAAGCTCATCGACATCCTCAACCTGCGCATCCCCGCGGACCTGGATGCGAGGTTCGACTTGAGCTCGCGCATTCCGCTCGAGCAGCGCCCCGTCGTCTTCGTGGGCCCCTACGAGCACCACAGCAATGACCTGCCCTGGCGCGAGTCCATCGCGGAGGTCATCACCATCGACGAGGACGCTGACGGGCGCATCGACCCGGCCCACCTGGAGCGCGAGCTGGTGCGCTATCAGGACCGGCCGCTGCGCATCGGCAGCTTCTCGGCGGCGAGCAACGTGACGGGCATCCTCAGCGACCAGGAGGAGATCGGCGCGCTCCTGCGTCGGCATGGAGCGCTCTGCTTCTGGGACTTCGCGGCGGCGGGGCCGTATGTCCACGTCGACATGAACGGGCGGGAGGAGGGCCCCGCGAGGGCGTGCGTGCGCAAGGACGCCGCGTTCCTGTCGCCACACAAGTTCATCGGCGGGCCGGGCACGACGGGGGTGCTCGTCGTCAAGCGGTGGCTGCTGGGCAATCGCATCCCGACCGTGCCCGGCGGAGGCACCGTGTCGTACGTGAGTGGCCGCGCGCACGTGTATCAGCTCGACCCCGTGCATCGCGAGGAAGGGGGCACGCCCGCCATCGTCGAATCGATTCGCGCGGGCCTGGTCTTCCAGCTCCGCGAGGCGGTGGGCGTGGAGGCCATCGACGCGCGGGAGCAGGACTTCTCCCAGCGGGCCCTCGCGCGCTGGGGCGCCAATCCCAACCTGCGCATTCTCGGCAACCCGCTGCTCCGGCGTCTGCCCATCTTCAGCTTCCTGGTTCGATACGGGGACGCGTACCTCCACCACAACTTCGTGGTGGCCCTGCTCAACGACTTGTTCGGCATCCAGGCGCGCGGAGGATGCTCCTGCGCGGGGCCCTATGGCCACCGGTTGCTGGGCATCGACTCCGTCACCAGCCACCGCTTCCAGGACGTCATCCTGCGAGGCACGGATGGCGTGAAGCCCGGCTGGGTGAGGCTGGGCTTCAACTACTTCCTCTCCGAGACGACCTTCGGCTTCCTGCTGGATGCCGTGGACTTCGTCGCCCAGGAGGGCTGGAAGCTCCTGCCGCACTACGTGCTCGAGCCCTCCACCGGACAGTGGCGCCACCGCGACCACGCGCGGAGACTGGGACGGCTGAGCGACGTCACCTACGCGAGCGGCGAGTGCGCCTTCCCGTCTCCGGGGCCCTCCGCGCCGGAGCGGGAGCTGGAGGACTACCTCGCGCGGGCCCATCGCGTCGTCGAACAGGCGCTCCACGAGGTGGGCGACAGGACGGTGGAGGACGCTCCGCTCACACCAGAGGCGGAGCGCCTTCGCTGGTTCCCGCTGCCCTCCGAGGTGATGGAGGTGCTCCAGCGCGAGCACGCCGGCACGATGTCAGAGGCCCCCTTCCGACTCCAGGGGGCCCCATGAGTCACCTCAGGGGTTGAGCTTCCAGGGCACTGTCACGGCGGGCTGGAAGCAGTGCACGTTGGCCTGGCTGCCCGCGCCCAGCTCCTGCACCACGCCCGCGCCATACCCTTGCGTCTGGCACCACCGGCTGACCTCCAGCTTGGAGTCGGTGGAGCTGAAGTTGCCCGCGCCCGACGCGGGGCCGAGCAGGTCCTTGCCCACGTCCTGGATGAGCCCGGAGTTGAAGCAGCCCACCCAGGGGCGCGACGTCACCTCGAATATCTGCCCCGTGCTCCACCCCAGGCTGTTGCACCAGCGGTGCACGGCGGCGGAGCAGTCGAAGCTCTGCGCGACGCGCTCGTCCACGCAGCCGGCGTGCTTGCGCGCCAGCTCCTCGAAGGTGACGCCCAGGCTCTCATGTTGGATGGGGGCACACGCCACCGTCACGTCCGTCGTCGTGGCGCCGGCCAGCGCGCCCAGCAGGGAGATGGGCGGACGGTTTCCGATGAGCTGCTGAATCGTCTGGTAGGTGTTGGTGGTGGTGGCCAGCGCGTCGTGGGCGCCACGTTGCGCGCAGACGCGGTGCATGGCGGACGAACATGCCAGCGTGCCCAGGGCCGCGTGGGTGTTGCAGGCGGGCTGCTGCTGGCTCATCCCGAACTGGCCCGCGGAGGGAGTCTCCTGGATGGCCTCGTCGCGACAGTCCGCGCCGTGTGAGGACATGCAGACGGAGCGGGCGGAGCGCGCATGGGAGAAGAAGCGCACTTCGTCGATGGCACCTCGGAAGGAGCCCTCGCCGTTGGTGGGGCAGGCCTGCGTGTTCAGCACGTTGCCCGCGCCAATGGCGAGCGCGCCGGTGGCCAGCCTGAACGTGCCCGTGGCGACGGGCAGCGCGCGCCCGGTGGGCACGCCGTTGACGTACTCACCGAAGACGCCGGTGACGCCGTCCCAGGTGTAGGCCAGATGGGTCCACGCGCCGAGGGGCAGCGCGGGGCTCCGGCCCAGGCGCACGCGCGCGCCGTTGATGACGAAGGACATCTGCACCGTGTTGTCGGACTCGTAGATGAGGTCCAGCGCGTTGCCCTTCTGGAGCAGGTACCGGTAGGGGTTCCCCGTGGTGCAGCCGGTGTGGATGCCCGTGTCCGGGCGGACCGCGAGCTGCACGGTGAAGCCCCGCGCGAAGCCACCCACGCCGGGCCGGGTGCCGGAGGCGTCCGTCAGGTTCACCGTGAGCGCCCCGCCGCCAGGGACGACGAGCGCCTTGCCCTTGCCGTGCGGTTCCCACAGCGAGCCGGACGTCGGCTGCGTCACCGCGTTGCCCGCGGAGATGGAGGCGGTGCCCACCAGCGTGCCCGTGTGGAAGTTCCCGGACAGGTCCGGGGTGCGCGTCAGGTCATACGCGCCCGCGCGTGTCACCAGCTCGTTCATCGGCAGGGAGAGCACGTGGAAGGGGTCCACCAACTCGCCGATGTCCACCTCGTTGTAGTCCCCCGTGTTGCTGCCGAAGAGCGCGAGCACGTCATGTGTCTTGGTGACGGGCAGGTAGTGGCTCTCATTGCTGGAGCCCGGCGGGAAGTTCTGCTCCGGCGCGCGCTCCTGCTCCAGGTTCCACATGGGGCCCGAATAGAAGAGGTGGGCGATGTCGCTGCGGTCCGTGTTGATGGCGCCATCGATGTGGTACGCCGTCCAACCCGTCTCCGCGCCGATGAGACTGACGGCCTCTCGTCGCGCTCCGTCCGTGTAGACGACGCCGGTGTATGTGACGTTGCGCCCCTCGTGGTCCACCCAGGCGTAGGCGGCTCGGATGAGCGGCCCGGACGTCGTCTCACCGAAGAGCTCGCCGGTGGAGGCCTTCAGCTTCTGCCACGAGAGCGGGTAGCGCTTCACGCCCGCGGTGGTGTCGCTGTACATCATGGAGAGCGGGCGCGGATTGCTCCACCCCGTGGCCGCGCAGGGCGTGGCGTTGTACGAGTACATCAGGTGGTCGATGCCGCCGTCGTTGGCGGGGCCGCCCTGATAGATGAGCAGCCGGCCGTCGGAGGTCATCGTCGGCTCGATGCCCCGGATGCTCGCGCCGGTGACGGTGGTCAGATATTCCAGGTTGCCGGTGGTGAACGAGGAGATGTCCGCCTGCGGCGTGAAGGGCTGCGACACCCGGATGTCCACCGGACGCCGGCGGAAGCGGTTGGGCCCGTTGAACATCTGCGAGTCGAAGAGGAAGGGCTGGTACACCGTCAGCCCTCCTGACAGGACATAGGGCTGGGCCGGGTTGGTGAAGCAGAACGCCAGCGCGTTCTCTCCGTTCGTCACCTGGGTGCTGCGTCCAGCAGAGAAGGCCGCGGAGAAGCTCGGCTTGCCTTGAGCGTCGTACGTCACCGCCTCCGGTCGGAACACTCGCGCCAGCCAGGTCGTCGTCGTCGTGGCGTGGTCCTCCCGGATGTTGCCCACGAAGATGCGCCCGTCGATGGTGGAGGAATGCCCGTTCGCACCGAAGGGCGTGGAGATTCGCGTGTTCACCAGGGAGGGGCGCTCAGCTGCGAGGGCCTCCGGTGCAATCAGCAGCGCGGCGAGCAGCGGCGCGAGTCGTGGAACCCGCGTCGAATTGCGTCGAGTGGACATGAGGGCCTCCTGGCATGGAGTTCTGACTATACTTGAATTACTGGGTGGGATATGGATTGCACCAGGGTGGCTGCGTGCGCGGCATTTCCGTGGACGGAGGACGTCGCCGACACCGCTGGAAGGGGAGGGAGTCGGTGGGTTGGTCAGGCGGGGGTGCGTTGACAAGGTCGATGGTGCCGGGCATCGTGGTGAGACTTCATGGCCCGGCTGCTCACCCACGCTTGTTGCTGCTGTCACGCACCTGCGGTGGGCGCCTGTCGACCCTTGGCCTGATAACCCTGGGTTGAGCTGGTTCGAAGAGCCCACCATCCGCGAGGAGGTGGGCTTTCGGCTTTCTGGCTCCCGAGTCCACCGTCCATCGCGTTCCTCTCGCAGTCGAGGTCACGCATGGCAGTTTTCACACCACACCGACTCTCCATCCTCGCCGCGGGCCTGGCCTGGCTGCTCGCGCCGCACGCGGTGGCACAGACGCCGGCACCCGAAGCGCCTCCCGCCGCGCCGTCACCGACGCCGGGGGGCGTCGCCGTCAAGGCCACCCCCGAGGGCATCTCCGTCTCGTCCGCCGACAAGGCGTTCCTGCTGAAGCTGCGGGGCTACATCCAGATGGATGGCCGCTTCTTCGAGAGCAAGGCGGACCGGCCGGGCTCCACCACGCTGCTCATCCGGCGCGCGCGTCCACTTCTGGAGGGGACGCTCTTCAACCTGTTCGACTTCCGGCTGCTGGCGGACTTCGCGGCCAACGCGCCGCTGCTCTGGGATGCGTACCTGGAGTACCGCCCCAGCAAGGCGGTGCGCGTGCGGGTGGGCAAGTTCCGTCCTCCGGTGGGGCTGGAGCGCAACCAGTCCGGCATCAACACGCTCTTCGTCGAGCGCGCGCTGCCCACGGACCTGGTGCCCAACCGGGACGTGGGGGTGATGGTTCACGGCGACCTGTATGACGGCACTCTGAGCTACGCGCTGGGGGCCTTCAACGGCACGGCGGATGGCGCCAGCGCGGACACCAACCTGGACGACAGCTTCGACCTGGCCGCGCGCCTGTTCGCGCATCCGTTCCGGGCCACGAAGCTCAAGCAGCTCTCCGGCTTGGGGCTGGGCATCGCCGCGTCGCGCGGACAGCAGTTCGGCTCGGCGTCCACCACGGGAGAGGCGCCGCTGCGCACCATGGGGCAGCAGACGTTCTTCATCTTCCGGACGGGCACGGGAGCGGGGGAGACGGTGATTGCGCACGGTGAACACGTGCGGCTGTCGCCCCAGGGGTATCTCTACCTGGGCCCCGTCGGCGCGATGGCCGAGTACGTGTCGTCCACGCAGGAGGTGAACCTGGGAGCGCGGCACGCGCGGCTGCGCTTCGAGTCGTGGCAGGCCAGCGCGTCATACGTCCTCTTCGGGGGCAAGGCGTCCTATGACGGCGTCAAGCCCACGGACCCGCTGGGCGCGGAGGCGGGCGGCTGGGGCGCGGTGGAGTTGGGCGCGCGCTACGCCTCGCTCCATGTGGACCCGGATGCCTTCCCCATCTACGCGGACCCCACGCGCTCGGCCCGCAACGCGCGAGGGTGGGGCGCGGTCGCCAACTGGTACCTCAACAGCAACGTCCGTGTGGCCACGTCCTTCGACCACACGAGCTTCGATGGCGGCGCCGTGGACGGCGACCGCATCCCCGAGGATGTCGTCATGTCCCGCTTCCAGGTGAGCTGGTGAAAGGCCCCGCAATGCGCTTCCCTCTCCGGCTGTCCCTGCTCGTCCTGTTCGCCCTGGGTGGTTGTTCGAAGTCCGGGAGCGAGTCCGCTGCCCCGAGCACCGTCACGCTGCTCAACGTCTCGTATGACCCGACGCGGGAGCTGTACGCGGACGTCAACGCCGCCTTCGCGAAGCATTGGGAGACGACTCACGGACAGAAGGTCTCCATCAAGCAATCCCATGGCGGCTCCGGCAAACAGGCGCGGGCCGTCATCGACGGGCTCGACGCGGACGTCGTCACGCTGGCGCTGGCCTACGACGTGGACATGCTCCACGACAAGGCGTCGCTCATCCCGGAGGGCTGGCAGACGCGGCTGGCGAACAACAGCGCGCCGTACACGTCCACCATCGTCTTCGTGGTGCGCAAGGGAAACCCCAAGGGCATCAAGGACTGGGACGACCTGGTCCGAGAGGGCGTCGCCGTCATCACCCCCAATCCGAAGACGTCCGGCGGCGCGCGCTGGAACTACCTGGCCGCGTGGGGCCATGCCCTGCGCAAGCCCGGTGGCACCGAGGAGTCCGCGCGGGCCTTCGTGGCCGCGCTGTTCCGCAACGTGCCCGTGTTGGACTCGGGAGCCCGGGGCGCCACCACGACCTTCGCGGAGCGTGGACTGGGCGACGTGCTCATCGCCTGGGAGAACGAGGCCTTCCTGCTGACGGACGAGGTGGGCAAGGAGCGCTTCGAAATCATCGTCCCGTCGACGAGCATCCTCGCCGAGCCTCCCGTGGCGGTGGTCGACCGCAACGTGGACAAGCGCGGCACCCGCGCGGTGGCGGAGGCGTATCTCCAGTTCCTCTACTCGGAAGAGGGGCAGCGGCTCGCGGCGAAGCACCACTACCGTCCCCGCTCGGAGGAGGTGGCGTTGAAGCAGGGGGCGCGGTTCCCCAAGGTGACGCTCTTCACCATCGACGAGGTCTTCGGTGGCTGGCGCAAGGCGCAGGCGGCCCACTTCGATGACGGGGGCGTGTTCGACCGCATCTACGTCCCCCAGGCGCATTGAGCCATGGGCTCGCTCACTCGCCGCCATGTCCTGCCCGGCTTCAAGCTGTCGCTGGGCTTCACCTGGGCCTATGTCGGGCTGCTCGTCCTCATTCCGCTGTCCAGCCTGTTCCTCAAGACCTTCTCGCTGACGTGGCTCCAGTTCTGGGAGACGGTGACGGCGCCCCGGGCGCTCGCCGCATACCGGCTCAGCTTCGGCGCGTCGCTGTCGGCGGCGCTGGCGAACGTCGTCTTCGGGCTCCTGGTGGCCTGGGTGCTCGTGCGCTACCGCTTCCCGGGCCGCTCGCTGGTGGAGTCGCTGGTGGACCTTCCCTTCGCGCTGCCCACCGCGGTGGCGGGGCTGACGCTCACCACGCTGTTCTCCGCGAAGGGCTGGTACGGCCAGTACCTGGAGGCGTGGGGCTTCAAGGTGGCCTACACCTCCGTGGGCGTGGCCGTGGCGCTGACCTTCATCGGCCTGCCCTTCGTGGTGCGCACGGTGCAACCCGTGCTGGAGGACATCGACGTGGATGTGGAGGAGGCGGCGGCCACCCTGGGCGCGACGCCGTGGCAGACCTTCGCGCGGGTGTTGTTCCCGGCCATCTTCCCCGCGCTGCTCAGCGGCTTCACGCTGGCCTTCGCGCGGGCGCTGGGGGAGTACGGCTCCGTCGTGTTCATCTCCGGCAACATGCCGCTGCGCACGGAGATTGTTCCGTTGCTCATCGTCACCAAGCTGGAGCAGTACGACTACGCGGGCGCCACGGCCATCGCCGTCGTCATGCTGATGGCGTCATTCCTCCTGCTGCTCGTCGTCAACGTGCTCCAGCGCTGGAGTCATCGCCGGCTGGAAGCCAGGGCGGGGGCGTGACGGGCATGTTCGCTCCGACGATACATCTGCCCCGACGCAAGACCCGGACGCTGGAGGGCTCACCGTGGGTCCGGGGGACGCTCATCACCGTGGCGCTGGGCTTCCTGGCTGTCTTCCTCGTCGTTCCCCTGGTCGCCGTCTTCACCTTCGCGTTCCAGAAGGGATGGGAGGCGTACCTGGCTGCCATCACCGAGCCGGAGGCGCGCTCCGCCATCGTCCTGACGTTGACGGCGGCGGCCATCGCGGTGCCGCTCAACCTCGTCTTCGGCCTGGCGGCGGCATGGCTCCTGGCGCGGTTCCGCTTCCGGGGGCGCGCGTTGCTGCTGACGCTCATCGACCTGCCGTTCAGTGTGTCCCCCGTCATCGCCGGGCTCATCTTCGTGCTGCTCTTCGGACGACAGGGCTGGCTGGGACCGTTCCTGTCCGAGCATGACGTGCACGTCATCTTCGCCGTGCCGGGAATCGTGCTGGCCACGGTGTTCATCACCTTGCCCTTCGTCGTGCGGGAGGTGCTGCCGGTGATGCAGACGCAGGGCAGCGACGAGGAGGAGGCGGCGCTCACGCTGGGGGCGAGCGGCTGGCGCACCTTCCTTCGCGTCACGCTGCCGAAGGTGAAGTGGGGTGTGCTCTACGGCGTCATCCTCTGCAACGCGCGGGCGATGGGGGAGTTCGGAGCCGTGTCGGTGGTGTCCGGGCACGTGCGCGGCGTCACCACCACGCTGCCGCTGCACGCGGAGATTCTCTACAACGAGTACGACTTCGCGGGAGCGTTCGCCGTGGCGTCGTTGCTCACGCTGCTCGCGCTCGTGACGCTGGTGCTGAAGAAGTACGTGGAGTGGAGGAGTGAGGCGTCATGAGCATCATCGTCGAGCAGCTCACCCGGCGGTTCTCCCCGGGCGGCAGTCCCGCCGTCTCGGACGTCTCGTTCCACGCGCCCGCGGGCGCAATCACTTCCCTGCTGGGGCCGTCCGGCGCCGGCAAGTCCACGCTCCTGCGCCTCATCTGCGGGCTGGAAATCCCGGACGTCGGTCGCGTCCTCATCGACGGCGTGGACTGTACGTCGCTGCCCGTGCAGCAGCGCAACGTGGGCGTGGTCTTCCAGAGCTACGCCCTGTTCCGGCACATGACGGTGCGCGAGAACATCGCCTTCGGACTCAACGTGCGGAAGCTTCCTCGCGCGGAGGTGGAGGCGCGCGTGGACGAGATGCTGCGCCTGGTCCAGTTGGAGGCGCTCGGCGAGCGCCATCCGGGGCAGCTCTCCGGCGGACAGCGCCAGCGGGTGGCCTTCGCGCGCGCGCTGGCCATCCGCCCCCGGGTGTTGCTGCTGGACGAGCCCTTCGGCGCGCTCGACACGCGGGTGCGCGAGGAGCTGCGCGAGTGGCTCCATCAACTCCATACGCGCACCGGTCTGACGACGCTGCTGGTGACGCATGACCAGCAGGAGGCCTTGGAGATTTCGCAGCACGTGGTGGTGATGAGTGATGGGCGCGTGGCGCAGGCGGGCTCGCCGGAGGACATCTATGACCGGCCCGCGTCACCCTTCGTCGCGTCGTTCATCGGCGGGGCGAGCGTCCTGCGCGGTCGCGTCCTGGAGGGCAGGGCATCGCTGGGCTCGCTGGCGCTGACCGTGCCCGCCGCCGCGCGTGAAGGGGAGGCGGTGCACGCCTTCGTCCGGCCCCACGACATCAAGCTGGCCCGCTCCGTCTCCACGGAGGGCGTCACGCCCTTCACGGGCAGGGTGCAGCGCTTCAAGCCCGTGGGCGGCTTCGTGAAGGTGCTCCTGCGCATGCCCTCCGGGGACGAGGTCACCGTGCAGGTGCCTCGCTCGGAGTTCGACGCGCTCGGCGTCGTGGAAGGGGACGCGGTGCGCGCCGATGTGCTCACCGCCTCCGTGTTCGTGGGGGACTACGCCATCTGAACAAGGAGGCCTTGCCTCAGTGGGCCTCGATGACAGGTCGCGCGTAGGGGCTGTGCGCGGCGAGCCCCTCCGGAATCACCACGGGCTCGCGGGGGCCCACCTTCCACGGAGGCCGCGCCTCGCCCCGGCGCTGGGCGCGGATGCAGCGCCACAGCTCGTTGGCGTAGGGCAGGACGATGGTGGCGCCGATGCCGAGCAGGATGTTGCGCAGGTAGCCCGCCGGCAGTCGCTGTTTCTTCAGCGCGAAGCGCCACCGCCCCTTGCGTCCGCCGATGCCCCAGATGGCCAGGAACTGGTCCCAGTGCAGGCAGACGATGGAGGACACGGCCATGAAGGGCAGCACCTCCAGGAAGCTGTGCGTGTGCTGCTCGCGCGGCTCCACGTCCCGCTGGTGGTTGATGGCGTAGGCCACGTCCGCGAAGGCCGTCGCCTCGTGCACCAGCGAGTGCCCCAGCATGACGGAGAGGGTGAGCGGGTTGATCTCCATCAACAGCCCCATCATCACCGGCACGCCCACCTCGGTCATCATCAGGCAGTGGATGAGCGACTCGCCCGCGCCGCTGGTGTGCTCGATGTCCGTGCGCTTGTGCCACACCCAGTCCACCACGCCTGGCACCAGCCACGCGGGAAGCATGAAGTACAGCAGCACCCGTTGCGTCGCTGACGCCGCGTCGGTGGCTCCGGAGGGAATGCGCAGCCGGGGCCTGCGCAGATAGCCGCGCGCGGCCTTGGCCAGCTTGAACCGCCAGCTCCGGTGCCCCCAGGGCGTGGTGATTTCCCGGAACATCGCCGCCGTGCCGCGCATGACGCCTCCCGCTTCGGCGCCCCTCGGGGCGCCACTGGATGGACGTGTCAGAAGCTAGGCACCGCCCGCGCGCCCACCACCGAGCATCGGCCGGACAGGAGGGCGCCAGCAGGCCACGACGAATCCATCGCGACAATGCGGAAATGCTAGGATTTCGTGAAATAGAGGTCTCAACCCATTCCAGGAGGAATGCATGGCAGGACGGACCGAGGCGTGGTGGGTGGTTGCGGGGCTGGTGCTGGCGGGCTGTGGCAGCGAGGTGGCGGTGGAGCCCGAGGCGGTACCGCTGGAGAGTCAGGCGCAGAAGGAGCAGGCGTACGACCCGGGGCCGGGTTGGAGCCTGGCGTGGCAGGACGACTTCGGCGGCACGGGCCTGAACGCGGCCAACTGGAACGTGCTGACGAGCAACCACGACCCCGTCACGAACAACTGCAACTTCGGCACGGGAGAGCTGGAGTTCCCGCGCGCGCAGAACGTCACGGTGAGCGGGGGCAAGCTCATCCTCACCGCGGAGCGGACGTCGGATGGGCCGTATGATTCGCGCTGCGCGGGCTACGGGCCGCGCTCGTTCTACTCGGGGCGCATCCACACCAAGGGCAAGGTGGAGCGGCGCTACGGCAAGCTCGTCGCGAGCATCAAGGTGCCGTCCGGGTACGGCATGTGGCCGGCGTTCTGGACGCTGGGCGCGAACATCTCCAACGTCGGTTGGCCGGCGAGCGGTGAAATCGACATCCTGGAGTGGCACTCCAACGAGCCGTCGTGGATGAAGGTGGCCACGCACTCGTCCAACGGGGTGCAGCACTGGGGCTCCGGAGCGAACCGGGGCTACAGCGTCGCGGACGCCTTCCACGTCTACGAGGTGGAGTGGACGGCGGACCGGATGATCTTCCGTCTGGACAACCAGGTCCGTGCGAACGCGGACTTCTTCCACAACGACCCGGCGTTCCAGCAGAACCACTACGTCCTGCTGAACCTGGCGCTGGGCGGGAACTGGTATGGCAACACCTCGCCGGCTTCCATCGACCTGCCCTCCGGGCAGCGCAAGACGATGGAGGTGGAGTGGGTGCGCTGGTACCAGGCGGGCGGCTCCAGTGGCCCCTCGCTGGCCAATCCCAGCTTCGAGGCGAACATGAGCGGCTGGTCGACCTGGAGCCCCAACGGCACCGAGGCCGCGGACTTCAGCGAGACGCACAACGGTGGCCGCACGGGCAGCTACCACCTGACGCACTGGACCAACGCGACGCCCTTCGAGGTGTGGACGTACCAGTCCGTGTCGGGGCTCGCGTCGGGCAACTACAAGGTCCGCGCGTGGGTGAGGAAGGCCGGTGGGTTCGACCTGGCGCGCATCCAGGCGAAGACGTGCGCCTCCTGCGGACCGGTCTTCACGGACCTGGGCACGTATGGCGCGTGGACGCTGGTGGAGACGCCCGCCATCAACGTCACGGGGGGCTACCTGGAGCTGGGCTTCCACACCCGGGCGACCACGGGCAACGGCGCCAACTTCATCCACATGGATGACGTGGAGCTGGTGCGCCTCTAGCGGAACGGGCCCCCGGTGGTGGAGCGCGAGTCTGGCTCCACCACCGAGGGTGTTTCCGGGACCGAGCATTTTCGAGTCCGCTTTCGGAAGGGAAACATGAGGCGTGAAGAGACGATGCCGGGCGGCCCGAGGGCATGCGTGTTCGCGGTCCTGATGTGCGGGTTGTGGGTCCTGGGCTGTAAGGAGCCTCTTTCGAGAGAGGTCCCCGTGCCCGAGGTGGGCACGGTGAAGGCCGCGGAGGGGCTTCCCCGGAATCAAACCGTCTCCGCGGGACGTCTCCATTCGCTGGTGCTGCGGCCGGATGGAACGGCGTGGAGCTGGGGCTCGAATACCTTCGGACAGCTTGGTGACGGCACCCTGCGGACCCGAGCCGTGCCCGCGCGCGTCTGGGGATTGTCCTCGGTGAGCATCGTCTCGGCGGGAGACCTGCATTCGCTCGCGCTGAAGGCGGACGGCACGGTGTGGGCGTGGGGAAACAACGAGCGGGGTCAATTGGGGCTCGGTGACACCGTGGCGCGACGGGCTCCCGTGCGCGTGCCGGGGCTCACGGACGTGGTCCGGATTGTCGCGGGCTTCTCCCACTCGCTCGCGCTGAAGGCGGACGGCACCGTGTGGGCCTGGGGCAACAACGCGACGGGACAGCTCGGTGACGGCACCACCACGCAGCGGTTGCTGCCCGTGCCCGTGTCGGGACTGCTCGGGGTGTCGGAGATTGGCGCGGGCAACTCGCACTCACTGGCACTCAAGGCGAACGGGACGGCCTGGACCTGGGGCGCGAACTCGGACGGGCAACTGGGCGATGGTGGCTCCGCCCAGCGGCTTGTTCCCGGCCTCGTCTCCTCCCTGGCGTCGGTGGTGGCCGTCGTGGGCGGGGGCTCGCATTCACTGGCGCTGAAGGTCGATGGGACGGTGTGGGCCTGGGGGCAGAACACCTTCGGCCAGCTCGGCGATGGGAGCACGACACGGCGCTCCTTGCCCGTGCGAGTCCCCAGTCTCACGAACGTGACGGCGGTGGCGGGCGGCGGACAGCACTCGCTGGTGTTGAA
>NZ_JABXEM010000282.1:0-13967 GCF_013372595.1 Myxococcus sp. AM011 | reverse complement strand
CTGTCCCCCCGCCTCCTCACCCTCGCCCTGCTGGCGCCCGCCGCGTGCGGGAAGGCCCCTGCGGAGCTGCCCGCCGCCGGGCAGGCGGTGATGGACCTGCGCCACACGCGCCGGGCGGGTGGACGGGCGGTGGCGCGCTGGAGCGGCGATGCCGTGACGGCGGAGGAGTTGACCGAGCGCTTCCTGGAGATGAGCCCCGCCTTGCGCGAGCGCTACGTGGAGCCCCGCGCCCGCCGCGAGTACGTGGAGTCGCTGGCCCGGTTTGATTTGCTGGTGCGCGACGCGCTCGCCCAGGGACTCCAGGACGACCCCGAGGTGGTGGAGGCCACGCGGCGCGCGCTGGTGGGCCGGTTGATGCGCTCACGGCTGGAAGAGGCGTCGGTGACTGTCACCGACGCGGAGCTGGCGGAGGCGTACGCGGCGCGCAAGGACGACTTCGTGCGCCCGGAGGCCGTGCGCCTGTCCCATGTCTTCCTCGCCTATCCCCAGCCCTCTATCGATGCCACCGCCAAGCACACGGTGGACATGGCGGCGAACACGCTGCTGGCCCAGGCGAAGACCCTGCCGATGGACGACTTCGAAGGCTTTGGGAGGCTCGCGCGTGAGCGCAGCCAGGAGCCGCGCACGGCGCCGCTGGATGGCGACATGCGCTTCCTCTCCGACGAGGTCCTGGCCCGAGAGTACGGGCCGGAGGTCGCCCAGGCGGCCCGCGCGCTGAAGACCGAAGGCGAGCTGAGCAACCCGGTGACGACGAGCAAGGGCGTGCACGTGCTCAAGCTGCGCGCACGCCAGCCGGCGCTGAACCTCTCGCTGGACGACGTGCGCGAGGAGCTGCGCGTGCGGTTGGAGGGCGAGAAGCGCACCCGCGCGTGGGGCGAGTACCTGGCGCGCGTGGAGAAGCAGCTCTCGTTGTCGGTCGACACGGACGCGCTGGCCGGTGTGCCGGTGGACGTCCAGGCCCCCATGCGCAAGCCGTCGAGCCCGCTGCCGGGAACGGTGCCCGCGCCATGAGGGCCCGCTTGCCAGCTTGGGGGGCCATCCCCACCTTTGGGAGTCGCCCCCACCCTTCCCCCAGGACTCCGCGCATGCGTCTTTCTCCCACCCGCGCTCCCTTGCTGTCCCTGGTGCTCGCCCTGGCGCTGAGTCAGGGGTGCAACACGCCCGTCAAATCGGCGCCTGACGACACGGTGGTGGCCACCGTGAATGGCGAGGTCCTCTCTCGCGTGGACTTCGAGCAGGAGCTGGGCCGGGAGCTGGCCTCCACGGAGGCCTCCCAGCGCACGCCGGAGGAGATTGAACCCTTCAAGCGCACGCTGTTGGACACGTACATCCACCGGATGCTGCTGCTCCAGGCGGCGCGGAAGAACAACGTCACCGTCACCCCGGAAGAGGTGGACCGGGGCGTGCTGCGGCTGTCGGGCGACTATCCGGCCGGCAACTTCAACGAGGTGCTCGCCCAGGGCCAGCTCTCCATGTCGGAGCTGCGCGCGCGCGAGGCCAGCCGGCTCACCATCGAGAAGCTCTTCGCCGGCCACGTCTATTCACGCGTGGGCGTGACGGAGGAGGAGCTGCGCGCGTACTACGCGGCGCACGAGGGCGAGCTGAACGAGAGCGAGCAGGTGCACGCCGCTCAAATCGTGGTGAAGGGCCTGGACGAGGCCCGCCGGCTCCAGACGCAGCTCAAGTCGGGGAAGAAGTTCTCGGACCTGGCGCGCAGGTACTCGCTGAGCGCGGACGCCAAGGTGGGAGGCGACCTGGGGTTCTTCCCCCGAGGACAGATGCCGCCGGCCTTCGACGAGGTGGTATTCAAGCTCGGGGTCGGGCAGGTTTCGGACGTGGTGTCCACCGAGTACGGCTACCACCTGTTCAAGGTGCTGGAGCGCAAGCCCGCGCGGAAGCGGGACTTCGCCGAGGCGCGTCAGTGGGTGGAAGCGAAGTTGATGGAGCAGAAGCGCACGGAGGCGCAGGACGCCTTCGAGAAGGAACTGCGGGAGAAGGCGCAGGTCCAGGTGAACGAGGCCACGCTGCAGGCCATCCGCGGACAGCCCGCGGCGCTCCCGCAGGCAGCGAAGTGACATGACGGAATCGAGGGCCTGGCGGACAGTTGGACGGGCCCGGTGTGGTGCGGAAGGATGCACGGAATGAAGAAGCTGGTGGCATTCGTCGCTGCGGCGGCGCTCCTGGGGGGCGCCACGTCGGCGCGCGCGGAGCTGGTGGACAAGGTGGCGGCGGTGGTGAACCGCGACGTCATCGCGCTGTCGGAGGTTCAGCAGCGCGCGGCGCCGGAGCTGTCGCGCCTCAATGATCCAGACCCGAGCAAGCGCTCCGAGCAGCGCGCGCAGCTCATGAAGACGGCGCTCGACACCCTCATCGGCGAGAAGCTGATGGAGGCCGAAATCACGGAGATGGGCATCTCCGCGACCGAGGGCGAGGTGGACGAGCTGGTCAACGACGTGCGCAAGCAGAACAACATCACGGACCCGGCGCAGTTCGAGCAGGTGCTCACCGCCGAGGGCCTGACGATGACCACGTACCGGGACATGCTGCGCAAGCGCATCCTCCGGGACCGGCTCCTGCGCATGAAGGTGGGCCCCAAGGTGAAGGTCACCGAGGAGGACCTGAAGGCCGCGTACAACCAGTACGCCCGCGTGGAGGGCGAGGACTCGGAGGTCCACGCGCGCCACATCCTCGTCGCCGTCGACCCGAAGGCCACCGAGGAGCAGGTGGCCGCCGCGCGCAAGAAGGCGGAGGGCATCGCCACCGAGGCCCGTCGCGAGGGCATGGACTTCTCCGCCCTGGCGCGCGCCCGCAGCGAGGGCCCCAGCGCCGCGGACGGTGGCGACCTCGGCTGGTTCAAGCGCGGCGTCATGGTGCAGGCCTTCGAGAAGGTCGCCTTCAACCTCAAGGAGGGCGAGGTGAGCGAGCCGGTGCGCACCAACTTCGGCTGGCACATCCTGAAGGTGGAGGAGCGCCGCTCCGTCGCCGCGACGTCCTACGAGGAGATGCGTCCGAAGCTGGAGAACAAGATCCTCCAGGAGAAGACGGACAAGTTCCTGGAGCAGTACGTCGCGGAGTTGAAGCAGAAGGCCAGCATCGACGTGAAGATGTAGCCTGTCGTCCCCACGCGGGGGATGCTCGCCACCGTGAGCCTCCCCCTCGTCGGTATCTCCCTGGGTGATGTGTCGGGAATCGGTCCGGAGGTGACGGCCGCGGCCCTGGCGCTCCCCGCCGTGCGTCGCGCGCTGGTCCCCGTCGTCTTCGGAGACGGGCCCACGCTGGAGCGCTTCCCCTTCTTCCGTCGCCATGCGCGCGTGGAGCCCTCCGCGCTCTCCCGCGTCGAGTCCCCCACCGTGGTGGAGGTGACGCGCCTCGCCGCCAGGGACCGCGTCCCGGGCAAGCCCTCGCGCGAGGGAGGCCGGGCGCAGTACGCCTACGTGACGGCGGCGATTGAGGCCATGCGCGCGGGACACGTGGACGCGCTGTGCACGGCGCCGGTGTCGAAGGAGCAGATTTCGCGCGCGGGCATCCCCTTCATGGGCCACACGGAGGTGCTGGCGGAGGCCTTCGGTGTGGAGGTGATGATGATGATGGACGGGCCGCGCGTGCGCATCGCCCTGGCCACCAACCACGTCCCCCTCTCCGCGCTGTCGAAGCTGCTCACGGTGGACGGGCTCACCGCGCAGCTCAAGCTCCTCTCACGCAGCCTGACGCCCGTGGTGGGACGCAGGCCTCGCATCGCCGTGCTGGGACTGAATCCGCACGCGGGCGAAGGGGGCCTGTTGGGACGTGAGGAGGTGGAGGTGATTGGCCCCGCCATCCGCAAGGCGCGCGCGGCGCGGGTGGATGCGCATGGGCCCATCGCGGCGGATGGCCTCTTCGCCAGGCCCGATGAAGTGGGCAAGCAGTACGACGCGGTGCTGGCCATGTACCACGACCAGGGACTCATCCCCGCGAAGGCGCTCGACTTCGAGCGCACCGTCAACGTGACGCTGGGGCTGCCGGTGCCACGCACGTCGCCGGACCACGGCACCGCCTATGCGATTGCAGGCAAGGGGCAGGCGAGCTGCGTGCCCATGGCGGAGGCGCTGCTCAAGGCCGCTCAGCTCGCTCGGCCGCCCGCGCGAGGTGCTCGGCCAGGTCCTCGCCGTCCTTCTCCGCGTCGATGAGCTTCACCTCCGAGCCCGTGCCGCTCGGGGGAATCACCAGCACGGTGACTTTGTCGAGCGGGCACTCGCCCAGACAGCCCGAGGAGAACACGCGGGTGCTGGGGCCCAGGCCGCGCGCCGCCACGGCTTCCCGGATGCGGCGCGGCAGGTCCACGCCCCCAAGGCGAGGGTCCAGACGCACCGTGCAGTTGTGGCACACGTGCAGCTCGGTCGGCTGGGAGCCTGGAGCGGCCTCGATGGGAGGGGGCTTGCGCATCGCCTGGAAACATAAGGCGGATGGGCCGTGAGCGCCGTAAGCTCCCGCGCGGGTGCCGAGGGGCGCCCACACCCGGAAAGACGACGTCACCCTCCTGGAATCACCTGGAGCATCAGGTTCCTGGCGAGTTCCTTCCATGGCCCATGCGCGGGTGAGGGCTGGTACCTAGGGACTTTTCAGATGGGAATCCGGAACACGAGGCGCGGGACATGAAAGCGCCTTTCGGCAGGGATTTGACGACGGGCAGCATCCCCCGTCACCTGGTGGCCTTCTCCATCCCGATGTTGATGGGGAGCTTCCTGCAGACGGCGTACAGCTTCATCAACGCCATCTGGGTGGGGCGGTTCCTGGGCACCGAGGCGCTGGCGGTGGTGACGGTGAGCTTCCCCGTCGTCTTCGTCCTGTTCTCCATCGGCATGGGCCTCACCATGGCGACGAGCATCCTGGTGTCGCAGAACTACGGCGCCCGGAAGATGGACGAGCTGCGCAAGGTGGTCGACAGCTCCACGGTGCTCATCTACTCGCTGGGCGTGGTGCTCACGCTGCTGGGCGAGTGGCTGGCGCCGAGCATCCTCACGTTGATGGACACGCCAAAGGAGATCCACGCGGAGTCCGTCAGCTACCTGCGCATCTTCCTCTTGTCGATGCCGCTGGGCTTCGGGCTGTTCCTCACGCGCAGCCTGTTGCAGGGCGTGGGTGACTCGAAGACGCCGCTGTATTTCCAGGCGGGCTCCGTCCTGCTCACCACCGCGCTGGACCCGGTGTTGATGTTCGGGTGGCTGGGATTGCCCAAGCTGGGCTTGAACGGCACGGCGTGGGCCACGGTCATCTCGCAGCTCCTGGCGCTCATCACGCTGCTCATCTACCTGCGCGTGAAGGACGTGCCCGTGGCGCCGCGCAGGCCTCGGCTGGCCCACCTGGGGCCCATCACCTTGAAGACGCTGCGCATCGGCGTGCCGGCCGCGGTGCAGCAGTCGCTCGTGTCCATCGGCATGGTGTTCGTGACGGGGCTCGTGAACGGCTTCGGCGAGGTGGCCACGGCGGCGTTCGGCGCGGCGTCGCGCATCGACCAGATTGCGTTCATGCCGGCGATGACGTTCGGCATGGCCATCTCCACGCTGGCGGGACAGAACCTGGGCGCGGGCCGCTACGACCGCGTGCAGGAGATCTTCAAGTGGGGCTGCCTGTTCAGCGGCGGCATCACCCTGGTCATCTCGGCGGTGGCGGTGACATTCCCGGAGGCGCTGCTGCGAATCTTCGTCTCGGACCCGGCGGTCATCGGGCCGGGCGTCACGTACCTGCACATTGTCGGAGGGACGTACGTCCTGTTCGCGCTCATCTTCGTGAGCAACGGCATCATCAACGGCGCGGGACGCACGTTGATGACGACGGCGTTCTCCCTGTTGAGCCTCTGGGTGGTGCGGGTGCCGGTGGCGTACTGGCTGTCGCGCCGCATGGGCAGCGTGACGGGCGTGTGGATTGCGATGGCGCTGAGCTTCGGCGTGTCGCTGGTGGTGAGCATGGCCTACTACTTCTCCGGCCGGTGGCGGCGCCCCCTAATCAAGAAGCCGCCCGAGGGCCCCACCACGCCCAACCCGGGCGAGGTCTTCGGACACGAGACGGGCGAGGCCTGAGCGGCCTCGCCCCTTCGGGCCATGGACTAGAAGACGAACGGGAAGCGGATGGGCTCCTGCATGCGGACCGTGTGCACGGGGAACTTCCAGCCGCGCACCACGCCCTCGATGCAACCGGCGAGCGGCGTGGCGCGCAGCGCTTCCGTGTCCATGGCGACGCCCGTCGTCTCGCCGCTCGGCTGCACGGACCAGCGCACCACGAAGCGCCCGCTCTTCTCCGTGGACGTGTCAGCGGCGTGCTGGCGCAGACACGCGGCGATGGCGGGCTGGTTGGACACGACGACCTGCTTCACGTCCTCCGACGTGAGGTGCTCCTTGGCGTTGAGCGCGGGCGGGACGTAGACGGTCCGCGTGGCGGTGGGAGCGGACGCGGCACGCACCTCGTCCGCTTCGTCCGTGAAGCCCAGCTCGCGCGCGAACTCCTCATCCAGCTCGGACTCGGTGCTGTTCGCGCCGTCCGGGTCGTCCGTGGTGTCCACCGGGACGGACGTGGCCTGCTCGGTGGAGTCCGGCTCCTCGAAAGTCATCTCCATCACCGCGCCCGCGGAGGCCGCAGCGACGCTCTGGGGCGGAGTGGGGCTCGCGGGAGCGCGGGTCGGCGCGCTCTCGGTGCGCGTGCGCCGCTCGCCGGACTTCACGGCCAGGGTGTCGCGACGGGCCATCAGGTCCGCGCCGCTCGGGCCCGAGAAGGAGGTGAGCGCCCGCGTCGGGTCCGTCGACGCGCCTTGCGCGTGCAGCCCGTTCGCGACGTCGCCGATGCTTCCGGGCGAGGTCGTGACGAGGGGGCCCGTGTACTGGGGCGCGGTGGGGTTCATCGCGTGGGTGTCGGCCACGCCCGTGGGGACACCTGGAATGGCCCAGTAGCCGATGGCACCCGAAGACACCGTGCTTCCGGTCTGGCCCGACGTGTTCGTACCCATCTGCGCTCCCGTGTTGTTCGCACCGTTGAGCTGCGCTGAGGCGCTGACGCCGCTGAGCTGGCCCGAGGCGCCGACGTTGCCGGTGGAACCCTGCACGGGGCTCCCCGAGGCACTCACACCACCGAGCACCGAGGGAGCGCTCGCGCCTTGCTCCCAGAAGCGCACGCTCGCGACCACGAGCATGCCCGCCGCCAGCGCGCCCACCGCCGCGACGCCCAGCAGAACGCCAGACACCACATCCCGACGACGATTCGGCGCCGTCGAAGCAGCCACCGGGCCGCCCCAAGCCTGCTGCTGACCCGGCGCCATCGGCCCGCCCCACTGCTGCGCGGGCGGAACCATGGGAATGCCCCAGGGCTGCTGCTGGAGATTGAGCGGGCCCTGGACCTCGTTCGCGGTGTTCTTCTGGGACATCGCACGCGAGGCCGCGACACGACGGGCCACCTCCGGAGGCACCACCTTGGAGTGCTCCCACGGCAGGCGCACGGCCTCGGCGACGGGCACCTCCGGGTTCGCGCGCATCCACTCCGGAATCACCACGGGCGCGGACTCGGACACCGTCTCGTCGGACTCCGCGTCGGAGAACGCGGGCCGAGGAGACTCCGCAATCCAGCGCGTCTCCTCTTCCGCCAGGTCGAGCAACGCGCGCATGTCCTCCGCGGCTTCACGCGTGGACGCGGAGGCCGCATCGCCATCGACCTCCGGCTCCAGGGCGAGCTCCCGGTCCAGGTATGCGTCGAGGTCGCCATCCAGCGCCTCCATCACACTCAGCGACTCATCCGACTCCTCGTGCTCGAAGCCATTCGCCTCGGGATGATTCATGCCCCGCGTACGCCGTGTTTCGTCTCCTCCTGACAGAAGCTCGCCCACACACCCTCCCCTTCAACCGCGCAGCCATTCCCGCGCCAGGGCTCGCAACGTAGGGACGGGGCCCGCTCACGCCAGCGTGACTGTCTCGCGCACGACGTTTCATCGCCGTGGCACGCGTTCGCTGTCCGATGCCTCACCGCTCACGCCTGAAACACGGAGCCACGCCACTCCTGCGCACCGACACCGCACGACGCGTGGCCACCCGCATCCCCACTCCACGCGAGTGCAAGGTGCACGCACGCGCTCACCCCGAACGCGCACGTACACCCCACGACGCTCACGACACGTGAGTGCACAGCAACTACCACCGCTCCTCGTCCGCCTTCGGAGCCAGGGGCCACACGGGCGGGGAGACACCATTCACGGAGACGCCACCGTGCATGAACACGGGCGCGCCCTTGATGAACTCCGCCGGGAAGTCGAGCTTCGGCTTGGACGCCTCATCCAGCGCCTTCAGTTGCTCCGGCTTCAGCACCACGTCCAGCGCGCCCAGGTTGTTGTCGAGCTGCTCCAACGTGCGCGCCCCCAGGATGGTGGACGTCACGCCCGGCCGTCCCTGCACCCACGCCAGCGCCACGCGAGCCACCGTGGTGTCCTGCTCCTTCGCCACGCGCTGAAGCACGTCGAGGAGCGCATATGTCTTCTCGTTCAGCGAATTCTCCGCCCACGCGCCCCGGTCCGCCTTCAGCTTCCCCGCGTTCTCCCGCGTGTACTTGCCACTGAGCACCCCGCTCTTCAGCGGCGACCAAGGCGTCACCCCCAGCCCCAGCTCCCGAGCCATCGGCACCAGCTCCCCCTCCACCGTCCGCTCCACGAGCGAGTACTCCACCTGCAACGCCACCAGCGGCGCCCAGCCCCGGAACAGCACGATCATCTGCGCCTGCGCCACTTTCCAGGCCGGCGTATCCGAGATACCGATGTAACGGACCTTCCCGGAGCGGACCAGGTCCTCGAACCCGCGCATCGTCTCCTCGATGGGCGTGTTCTCGTCCCAGCAGTGCATCCAATACAAATCGATGTAGCCCGTCTGGAGCCGACGCAGCGACTCCTCGCACTGCGCCATCATCGACTTGCGCCCCGCGCCTCCACCATTCGGGTCCCCGGGGAAGAGGTTGCTGATGAACTTGGTCGCAATCACCACCCTGTCGCGCTTGCTCGGATATCGGCCCAGGTGGTCGCCGATGATTTTCTCCGAGTGCCCTCGCGTGTACGCATTGGCCGTGTCGATGAAGTTGCCGCCCCGCTCCAGGAAGCGGTCCATGATGGCGTTGGACGTCTCGACGCTGCTGCCCCAACCCAGGTCGGTGCCGAAGGTCATCGCGCCCAGACAAAACGGACTGACCCGCAGACCGGAACGACCCAGCGTGACGTAGTGGTTCAACGACATGGAGGACTCCCAAAGACGACGAGGACACGCCTCACGGCCCGGAGATGGAGACTCGACGAGCAGGCGCGGACGAGAGGGAGCGCTGGCCTAACGCGACGAGAGACACCCGCGCCACAGCAGCCGGCCGCATCTGACGACCAGCGGACGCCACTGTCTGGCTTCACCCCCTGGAACATGCTCAAACGCGAACCATGACGACCTCACACACCGACGCGTCAGAGGACGTCCGTGCCCTCCTCGCCCTCGAGGAGTCCATCGTCCGCGCCATCCAGGCCCGCGACACCCAGGCGCTCCAGGGGTTGATGGCCAAGGACCTCGTCTTCCGCGGCGTGGGCGACGTGGAGACGGACCTGACGGCCTTCCTCGCCAACATCGCCGCCATCCCTGGCACCCTCCTCTCCGTCGAATCAGAGACGGTGAGAGCCCACGTCTTCGGCGACACCGGAGTCCTCACCGGCACCCAACGGGCCCGCGTGCGGCTCCCCGACGGCACCGAAGTCACGGACGTGGGCCACTTCACCGACGTGTGCCAGCGTCGCGACGGTCGCTGGTGGGTCGTCCTCGCGCACAGCCTCCCCGCACCGCCTCCCTCCACTCCCGACTGAGCCCGAGCCAGCCCCCCAACCCACACCGCCCCCGTCCTCCGGCGCACAGCCAGACGAAAAATCCCGCAGCGCCGGACATGCAGTGTCCTTTGGTGATACACTGTGTCCTACGGGGGGTGGTCAGGATGCCGCTCAATCGCGGTGAACGTCGGTGGACGCTGCCAGCACGAAACGCGGACTGGCTCGTCGTCTCATCCGTGGACGCCGAGGCGAAGGAGCGCCACCGCCACCCCGTGCCCGAGGTGTTCGTCACGTCCGCCCTGGAGCGGTGGCTGTCCACGCCCTCGGCGCGCACGCTGTATGGCATCTACGAGTCGCTCGGCGGTGGCAGCCCCTTCGGCCTGACGGGCCCGGAGCGCACGCGCTACGAGGAGCGCCTCAAGCAGCGCCTCTCCGACGCCTTCTCACGCGGAGAGCTCGTCGCGCTGGAGGTGGCCCGCCCCAGGAGCGTGCCCGCGCCGTGGACGCCCCAGCCCGAGGACCCGGGCGAAGAGGCCGTGGTGGAGGAGATGACCTGGCTGGCCATCGAGCTGAAGGACGAGGCGGGCAAGCCCGTCCCCAACGCCCGCTACGTGGTGACCCTGCCCGACGGCAGCACCCGCGAAGGAACCCTCAACGCCAACGGCTACGCGCGCGTGGAGGGAGTCAATCCCGGCGAATGCCAGGTCACCTTCCCGGAGTTGGACGGCCAGAGCTGGAGCTGACCTTTGCTCAGGGCCTGCGCGGACCCGGAGCGGACGACGACATCCCCAGAGGTCTCTGGGGCAACAGCTTGAAGAGGAAGGCCAGGAGCGCCTCGAAATGGTCACCCTTGCGGAAGACGGCATCCACCGGCATGTCGATGGCACTGTCCGCGCCGGTGACGAAGACCACCTTCGCGCCCGGCATGTGGTGACGCACCAGCGGAATCAACCCGGTGCCGAAGCCATCACCCAGGCTCTGGTCCAGCAGCACCGCGTCGATGGGCCGCGGGTGGTTGAGCCACTTCTCCGCTTCCGCGTAGGAGCCCGCTGTCACGACCGCGAAGCCCGCCTCCTCCAGCAGCGCCGCGAGCGTCATCCGGTTGGACGGGTCATCTTCCACCAGCAGCAGGCAGCGCCCGAAGGTCCAGCTCGTCTCCATCACTTGCTCCCCCGTATCTCGTCATGGCCCGCGAGCCGCATCCTGGCCCCCGCCTCCGGGCGGTGCAGGAAGAGGACCTCGACGTGCGTGCCCCCTGAAGGGCCTCCGTCCAGTGCCACCTTCCCCCCATTGCGCAACACCAACCGCTGCACGATGTTCAAACCCAACCCCGCATGGCCGGGACGTGTCGAATAGAAGGGCTCGAAGGCACGCGAATACGCCTCCGCCGCCAGACCCTCTCCCACGTCCTCCACGCGAATGCCCACGCCGCCCTCACCTTCCTCAACGTCCCACGTCCGCACCGTGAGCATTCCGCCGCGCGGCATCGCCTCCACGGCGTTGTCCACCAGACAGCGCACCAGGAGCGCCAGGTCCTCCAAGTCGAGCGGCACCGTGCCCCGGGCCTTGAAGTCGCGCTCCACGCGCACCTGCTCCGGTATCCGCGCCTCCCGCAGCCCGTGCTCCATCGCCTCGCTCGCGTGGCACAGGGGCTTGTCGCTGCTGGCCACGGGAGCCCGGCGCGTCAGCACCTCCTCGGCGGCCGCCAGCTCCCGGTCGATGAGCTGGAAGAAGGCCTCGACGCGGGCATCCGTGCCCCACACGTCCGTCTTCTGCATCTTCCGCATCAGGTAGAACGAAGCATTGCGGACACTGGCCAGCTTGTTGCGGAGGTCATGCCGCAGCGTGGAGGCGACGACGTCCGCCACCGCGGCCCGTTCCCGCGCTTGGAGATCTGCGCGCGCGCCCATCCGTCAATTCCTCGCACCCTGGGGCCCTTGGGGCCCCTGCGCCCGGGGTTGGCCTCTCACCCGGGCAATCGCTTGCACCAATTCCCGCAGCGGCACCGGCTTGGTCATACACACCACCGCGCCCTGCGCCGCCACCTTTCGTAACAATTCGGGCACCACGTGCCCCGACATGGCGATGACGGCCACGGACAGGTCCGCCGCCTTCACCTTGGCCACCAGCTCCGGCCCGCTCATCTCCGGCATCACCAAATCCAACACGCACACGTCGAAGTCGCCCGAGCGCAGGTAGTTCAGCGCTTCCTCGCCGCTGTACACCGCGCGAGCACGCAGCCCCACCGTGCTCAGCGCGCGCACCATGGCGCGAGCCACCGGCTCCGTGTCGTCCACCACCAGGACCTGAGGGGCCCGGGCCGCGCGCAGAATCGTGTCCAGCGCGTGCGCCACGTCGAAGGGCTTGGGCAGCACGGTGAAGGCGCCCTCCGCGAGCGCGTCCTCCACCAGCTCCTCCGCCGTGAAGGCGGTCATCAACACCACGGGCATGTCCGGACGCGCCTGTTTGATACGGCGCAACAGGTCCACTCCGTGCAGCCCGGGCATGCGCATGTCGCTGAGCACCACGTCCACCGGATGCTCACCCAGGAGGCGCAGCGCTTCCTCTCCGTTGGCGGCCTCCAGAACGGTGTGGCCCTCCAACTCAAGGTTCGCCGCGAGCGTGATGCGCAGCCCCTCCTCGTCGTCGACCAAAAGGATGCGAGCGGGGCCCAAAGCCACGTCCTCCATCATGCGGCCTGCGCCGCCGCGGTTGCCGGGAGATGAATGTGGAATTCACTACCCCGGCCGGCTTCGCTTCGCACAGAGATTGTGCCTCCGTGACGTTGCACCATGTTGGCCACAATGGCCAGCCCCAAGCCGGTGCCACGCGTCTTGGTTGTGAAAAGCGGTTCGAAAATCTTGGGCAGCACGTCCGGAGGGATGCCCGTCCCGTCATCTACCACGCGAATGGCCCACGGCCCCGTGTCGCCGCCTTCCGCCAGCACTGAAACCTGACCCGCTCTTCCCTGGGGCATGGCCTCCACCGCGTTCTGCACCAGGTTCACCAGCACCTGACGGAACTGCTCCTTGTCCAGGCTCGGCACGGGGAGCGACTCGGGGACTTCGTTGAGGATGCGGACACCGTCCCGAGAGGGAACCACGCCAATGGCCTCGTCCACCAGAGGTCGCAACGGACACGGCTGCAGCGCCGGTGGCCGCTCGCGCGCGAAGTCGAGCAGGTCGGAGATGATTTTCGCGCACGCGCCCAGCTCGCGCTCCATCACCCCGAGGAACTGAGGGACCCGTGGGTCATCCGCGGCCCCGATGGCATCTCGACTCAGTCGTCGGGAGAGGTAGGCGTGCGCGTTGCGCACAGCGGCCAGGGGGTTGCGCAATTCATGACCCACGCTGGCGGCGAGTTGACCCACCGCGGCCAGCTTCTCCACGCGGATGAGGTGCTCCTGGAAGCCACTCAGCTCGCGCAGCGCGCGGTCCAGCTCCGCGGACTTGTCCTCTTCGCGCTCGCGCGCCAGCTCCAGCTCCGCGCGGCGCACGGCGACTTCGCGCATCTCCCGCCGCATCACCCGGCCCGCGTGCAGGAGCACCAGGTTCAGGAAGCCCACCCAGAGGGCGTGCTCCAGGAAGCGCCACCACTCCACGTGGGGCAGGCCGTACACCGACTCCGGCCACACCAGGCCCCGGATGATGTGGTCCGCGACGGTGGCGACCGTGGCCGTCAGGAGCACCCACGGGTCCCGATACAAGGAGAGGAACGCGAGCGAGACGAAGATGTGGAAGTGCGTCTCGATGCGGCCACCCGTCAGGTGGATGAGCAGCGAGGACCACAACATCTGCGCCAGGGCCACGCCGTGGCGGGTGGGGATGGCCCCGGGGCGCCAGCGCGCCAGGGCGATGGGGAACACGGTGAGGGCCGCGCCGATGAAGAGCGCGGCATACACGTGGGCATGGAGGGCGCGGTCCTTGCCCTCCCAGCCATAGGGCGAGACGAAGAGGGCCACGAGGATGCCGAAGGCCCATTGGGCCAGCATGAGGCCCGCGAACAGGCGGTCCGTGCGGCGTCGCACCGTGGTCAGGTGCTCGTGGAACAGCAGAACGGCGCGTTCCTTCAGTGCCACCGTCGGGCCGCTGGCATCCTCCGTGGGCTTCATGGGGTGTTCGTGGCCCGGGCCTCGGGCGGTTCCTCCAGTGCGCAACCGTAGACAGCG
>NZ_JABXEM010000281.1:0-14003 GCF_013372595.1 Myxococcus sp. AM011 | reverse complement strand
CTTCACGGGAGTGGGGTCCTGGAGTGACGGCGCCACGGGGGCGACGGTCGCGGGGATGGGCTCCGCCGATGGCGAAACCGCGACTCCGCCACTGTGCGGCGACTCGCGCGGGCTGGCCAGTTTCTGACCAGTGGGGGTGGTCATTTCATTGGTGACCTGTGGAGTTGTCTGTCTCCATCCGACCCCGAACCAGCTCCCGAGCAGGCTCAAGGCCACCCCTCCCACCAGCGGCAACAGCAGGCGTCGATAGGAATGGGGATGTATCCGTCGCGCCTGGCCCTCCAGCGTGGCGTGTCTGGGCGAGGTCCACGGCGCGGCCCGTGGGGGCGGACTCAGGATGCCCAGCACCGTGGCCCACACCTGTTGCAGCCGGGCCCGGGTCCTCGACGGAGGCTTGCGCAGGTGTGATGCCCACTCCGGACGCCGCACGCGGCGCAAGGCTGGAGACGGCTCTCCGTCCACCGAGGCGAGCGGAGGCTCCGCCCAATCGAAGAGGGGCTCATCCCAGGACCCGCCGGGTGCTCCTTCCAAGGTAGAGACCAGCGTCGATGCCAGCTCCGCGCCACTCTGGAAGCGGCGCGCGGGGTCCTTGTCCAGCATCCGATGGACCAGCGCGTCGAGCGCGGGAGGCACGCGGGGGTTCACCGTGGAAGGTGCCGGAGGCTCCTGCGAGGTGATGGCGGCGCACAGCACGTCCGCCGGCCAGCTCGGGAGGAAGGGATAGTGGCCCGTCGCGGCGCGATACAGACAGACGCCCAGCGCATAGAGGTCATCGGTGGCCACGGAGGTGTAGCGGGCATCCGGGCGACGCCAGTGACGCTGGTGGAAGCGGATGGCCTCCGGGCTGCGCAGGTAGAGCGTCCCCGGAGGCAGTGGCCCTGTCGTCAGCGTGGGCGCACCGGTGTACACGCCCGCGCCCAGGTCGATGAGCACCGGGTCTCCCTCGGGAGTCCTCAAGAGGATGTGCTCCGGCTTGAGGTCCCGATGCAGCACGTCCCCCGCGTGCAGCGTGTCCAGGGCCAGCGCCACGCGACGCAGGGTCTCCAGGAGCTGCCGGAAGGTGGGGTTGTGGTGGTCCGCCCAGACGTGGAGCGCCGGCCCGGGCACCCAGTCCATGACGAAGTAGAAGTAGCCCGTGACGATGTCCGGCCAGCGGCCACAGGCATGCACCGCGACGACGTTCGGATGCACCGCGCGGTCGAGCAGCAGGGTGAGCTCGCGCAGCGCGCGGCCCTCGGACGTGTCGCGGGCCAGCTTGAGGGCGAAGTAGCGCCCGGGCGCGTCCAGGGGCTCCACGCGATAGACGACGCCATAGCCGCCCACGCCCAGTCGCTCGATGACGCGCCAGCCGCTGGAGATGACGAGGCCCGGAGGAAGGGCGTCCGGATTCATCGGTGGGTTCCGCGTGCTCATGGTCGTCAGAGGTCTCCTGGGAGTTCCTGAACCTAGCAGGTTGAGTGCCCCTCATGAGACCTGCGATGGTGGGTCTCCCACAGGTGACGTCCCAGGCAGGGGCCGCGAGGCTCCCGGGAGACGTGCGCCCATGAGGCGGGGCCCGCCGCGCTGGGAGGGCCCGCTCCACCCCTCCAGCCCTGGAGGCCCTCAGGCTGTTCACCAGGCCTCGGCGGGGTTGTCCGCCCGGCCGCTCCCCACCCGGGGAGGCGGTAAAAGCCGTGCGCCGGGCCGTGTCTAAGGGTATAGACAGGGCCTTCATGTGTCCCATGGTGAAGACCGAAGACCTCATCGACGCCCAGGGCGTGGCCGGCCTGCTGCAGCTGCGCCACTCCAACAGCGTGAGCACCTATCTGCGCCGCTACCCGGACATGCCCCGCCCCATCCTGGACCTGGGCACGGGCCGTCCCCGGTTGTGGCTGCGGCCCCAGGTGCTGCGCTGGCTGCGCGCCCGCAAGTCGGACACGGTCCACACCGGAGTTGAGTGATGACCACCGCCAGTCCCCGTACCCCTCCCGCCGTGCTGCCCGGTCCCAATGACGTCTGCTGGTGTGGCAGCGGCTCCAAGTACAAGAAGTGTCACCGTGGCGCCGACGCCGTCGAGGCTCGCAAGAAGGGCCCCGAAGTCGCTCGCCAGGGCATCCGGCCGGGCATCATCAGCCCCCGCCGCGACGTGCCCCTGAACATCCCGCGTCCGGACTACGCCGTGTCAGGCCGTCCGCTGCGCCGGGGCGGAGACTCCGACATCAAGACGCCGGACGTCATCGCGCGCATGCGCCGCGCCTGCAAGGCCGCCGCGGAGGTGCTCCAGGAGGTGGCGGGCCACGTCCGCCCGGGCATCACCACCGACGAGCTGGATGCCATCACCCACGAGGCGTACATCCGCCGGGGCGGCTACCCGAGCACGCTCAACTACCACGGCTTCCCCAAGTCGCTGTGCACCTCCGTCAACGAGGTCATCTGCCACGGCATCCCCGACAGCCGCGCGCTCGAGGACGGGGACATCGTCAACCTGGACATCACCATCTTCCTGGATGGGGTGCACGGGGACTGCTCGGCCACGTACTTCGTGGGCACTCCGCAGCCGGAGAGCGAGCGACTGGTGCGAATCACCCGCGAGTGTCTGAACGAGGGCCTCGCCGCCGTGAAGCCCGGCCGTCCCGTCAGCGATATCGGCCGCGCGATTGAGAATCACGCCACCAAGAACGGCGTGAGCGTGGTGCGCGCCTACTGCGGCCACGGCATCGGCGAGACGTTCCACACGGCCCTCCAGATTCCGCACTACTACGAGCCGGAGGCCGACACCGTCATGCAGACGGGCATGATTTTCACCGTCGAGCCGATGATCAACCAGGGTGGCTGGGGACACCGCACGTGGGACGACGGATGGACCGCCGTCACCGCGGACGGCAGCCGCAGCGCGCAGTTCGAGCACACGCTGCTCGTCACCGAGCAGGGCGCCGAAATCCTCACGGTGCCCTGAGTCCCCGTCGAGCGAGGCCCCCTCCAGCATCAGGGGGCCTCCTCGGGCGGCCAAGGCGTTCCCGTGTCGCCCCGCGGTCCGAGCCCGACGTGTGAAGGCAGACAGTCTCCGGCTCGCGGACTTCCCGACACGAGGGCTTCATCCCTGTCGCGGAGTCGACGCCACCGCGAAATGACCTCCCAGCCTGGTCAGGATGGTGCGCTATCACGTGCGCCCTGGCCGGGGCTCGACGTGTCTGGCTTTCGCGACGCGGAGCGCTCCGACGAGGGACTGTCCACGCGGTTGTGTCGCCGGAGGCGCGCCATGGCACTCGATATCGCTGTCGACCCCCAGTCGCTCAAGAGCGTCCAGGATGTCATCCAGACGCTGGAGGGGACGTTCCAGGTGGACTTCATCCCCGGCGTCCTGAAGAAGCTGGAGGAGAAGCTGCTCGTGGAGCGCGCGGCGTTCCGCGCCAACGAGCTGACGCAGCGCTACGAGCTGGACCTCTACTTCGGACTGAAGGCCCCCGAGGTGGAGGACTCGCGGGAGCAGTTCCTGAAGGTGGGGATGAGCATCACCATCCAGCCGGAGGTGGTCTCGCGGGGGCGCAGGCCCGCGCGGTATGACGGCACGCTGGAGGTCCCGCTCACTGGCGAGGCCGTTACCCACGTGCCGTTCGCGCTCTACCTGAAGAGGAGCCTCCGGTAGCACTTTCGCTGTTCGCATCGCAACAGCAACCCTCCTGCCAGGGTGATTGTGAATTGGGTGCCACGCGGTGACAGTGCGCGTGGGCCCGTCGTGGTGTGACTTCGCGTCATTCATGGGGCCCGTGAATCCCTTCAGTCTTGAAAGGAATCGTTCCCATGAAGAGCTGGGTGACGTTGTGCCTTGTCTGTGTCGCGTCCGGCGCGTTCGCCTCGGACAAGACTCCGCCCGCCAAGACGCCTCCTCCCACCGCCGCGAAGCCGGCGCCGGAGGCCAAGTCCGCTGCGCCCAAGACGCTCACCATCGAGGAGGACAAGTCCGCCAAACAGGAGCCGAAGAACAAGAAGGTGGACACGAAGGCCACCGAGACCGCCAGCAAGCCGCAGCTGTAGCCCTGACTCGAAACCCAACGGAGGGCGAATCCATGAAGAAGATGATGGCGGGATTGTGTCTGGTCTGGCTGTGTCTGTCTCAGGGAACGGCGCAGGGTGCCGAGGATTGCATCAAGACGATGAACCAGGGCTCGGCCACGGTGAAGCTCGGATTGTATGAGCAGAGCTGTATGTCGATGTCCTGGAGCGGAGGGGTGATTACGTCGGACGTCACGTACAACTGCTGTGGTCCCAGCGCGACCATCCGCATCAACGGGACGGACTGGAATCGGCTGCTCGCCGATGGGAAGCTGGATGGCTTCCGCTACCAGAAGGCCGATACCAACAGCAATGGTTCGACCACGCTCTACTTCCGCAAGGTCGTCGGGAAGGAACTCACGAACATCCCCGCCGAGGACTTCTTCAAGTAACCGCAAACCCGTGTCCATGGGAGGAGGGCGCGTGTCTTCCTCCCGTGGCCTGCCGCGCGCGAGGCGTCGTGGACACCCACTTCCTGCATGGCTTCAGTCCCTTCCTGTTCCGCTTCTCCGACACGCTCTCCCTGCGCTGGACGGGAGCGGCGTACCTGGTGGGCTTCCTGCTCCTGTTCGCGGTGCTCCGGCGCCAGGCCGCGCGAGGTGAGGGGCCCTTCGAGAGACAGGAGGTGTCCGGCTTCGTGCTCCACGCGGGCCTCCTCGGGGTGATGATGGGCGGGCGGCTGGGGTACGTGCTCCTGCACCAGTGGGACGACTTCTCCCGGGACGGCTCCGTCTTCTTCCAGTTCAAACAGGGCGGCGCGTCGGTGCTCGGGGCCGTGCTGGGGGTGCTGGCCTTCACGGTGTACTTCGCGCGTCAGCAGCGACGCTCGTGGCTCCAGGTGACGGATGCGCTGGCGGTGCTCGCGCCGCTGGGCTTCCTGCTGGGAGCGCTCGCGGGGTTCATGGAGGGGGCGCCGGTGGGACAAATCACCTCCGTGCCCTGGGCCGTCCGCTTTCCCGCCGAGGTGGGGCTGCCCGACTTCCAGCCCGTCGCGACGCCGTCGTTCGACGTGTCCACGCTGGCGTATGCACCCGGGCACGAGGTGGCGGGGCTGGCGCGCGCGGATGCGTCCCTCCTCACGGAACTGCACCGCATCCTCCCGGCGCGGCATCCGGTGCTGCTCTACCAGGCCTTGCTGGAGGGACTGCTGTTGGGGAGTGTCCTCATGGGCGTGCGCGCGCTGTGGCGCTCGCGGCCCGTGGGAGCGTTGACCGGGCTGTTCTTCACGCTGCACGGAGGACTGGCGCTGGCGAGTCTCCCGTTCCGCGCGCCCCAGCCGAACGTGTCCTTCGTCGCCGGGTTCGAGCAAGGCGCGTTGTTTCCCGTGGTGCTGCTGGTCGTGGGCGCGGCCGTCCTCCTGAGCGTTCTGGGTCAGCGTGCGGCTGGAGTGGCTGTACCCGTCCCCGTGAAGCAGGAGGGGTGAGGGCTCACGGGGGAGAGGGGCGCTGGCCGTCTTTCGCGAGGCGGAAGCGCGCGGGCCGCAGGGCCTGCACCACGACGTGGCCTGCCTGCTCCAGGCGCAGGGTGGCTCCTGGCTCCAGGACATGGTCCCTCGAGTCCTGCTCGAAGGTGAGCCAGAGCCGGCCCTCGGTGCAGGTGAGCGACAGGCCCTCGCTTGCTTGCAGGCGCCGGCTCCAGAGCGCCCCCTGGAACAGGCGGATGCAGCCAGCCTCCGCCTCCGGGTGGGCTTCCGGCTTCAGGTGATTCCACAGCGTGCTCCACCAGCCCCGCCCCGACAGAGCGAACATCGACTCCATGGCTCCATGACCTCCTCGTGAGAGGCAACATGCGCCTCGCCACGGGAACAGAACAGATGCAGCCGATTGTCATTGTGACCGGTACAGTTCCGAGGTGGGAAACTGTACCGGTCCGGCATGAGGGCAGGTGTATCTGGTCGACGGGCGGAGGGAACGCTACCGATACGGGTCGCGGGTCGGCATCTCGACGGAGGTGGCATGGGCGCGCTGGCACACAAACCGAAGTTGTACGAGCAGGTGGCCGAGCGACTGGAGGAAGCCATCGCCGCGGGGACGCTGCGCGCCGGGGACAGGCTGCCCTCGGTGCGGCAGCTCAGCCTGCGCGAGCGGGTGAGCATCTCCACGGTGCTGCAGGCGTACCTCCATCTGGAGTCGGTGGGGCTCATCGAGACGCGGCCCCAGTCGGGCCATTACGTGCGCCGTCGCGAGCGACCTCGCCTGGCGGAGCCGCGGGTGTCGCGGCCCGCGACGAGCGCCACGCCCGTCACCGTCAGCGGGCTGGTGTCGCGCGTCTACCAGGCGATGAGGGACCCGCGCACCGTGCAGCTCGGTGGCGCGTGGCCCGCGCCGGAGCTGCTGCCCACGCGGCGACTGTACCGGGAGCTGAACGCGCTCACCCGGGAGGCGGGTGACGTGGGGGTGCTGTACGACGTGCCACCCGGGTGTCCGGAGCTGCGGCAACAACTGGCGCGGCGCTCACTGGACTGGGGTGGGGCGCTGGCGCCCGAGGACTTCATCATCACCTGTGGCGCGGCGGAGGCGATTCACCTGTGCCTGCTCGCGGTGGCGCGCACGGGGGACACCATCGCGATTGAGTCCCCGGCGTACTACGGCACGTTGCAGGCCATCGAGTCACTGGGGCTGAAGGCGCTGGAGATTCCGTGCTCGCCGCGACATGGGATGGAGCTGGATGCGTTGGAGGCCGCGCTGGAGCGGCGGCGCGTGGCGGCGGTGCTGGTGGTGCCGAGCTTCAGCAACCCGGTGGGCAGTTGCATGCCCGAGACGCGGCGTCGTCGGTTGGTGGCGATGCTGGAGGCGCGGGGTGTTCCGCTCATCGAGGACGACCTGTATGGCGACTTGCACTTCGAAGCGGAGCGCCCGCGCACGTGCAAGTCCTTCGATACGTCTGGGAACGTGATGCTGTGTGGCTCGTTCTCGAAGACGCTCGCGCCGGGGTTCCGCGTGGGCTACGTGGCGCCGGGACGGTTCCGTGAGCGGGTAGAGTTGCTCAAGTTCTCGCACACGATTGCCACGGCGTCGCTGCCGCCGCTCGCGATTGCGCGGTTCTTGGAAGAGGGCGGGTATGACCGGCATCTGCGCGCGCTGCGCCGCCATCTCATGTCCCAGGTGGAGAGCATGGCCGGGGGCGTGGCGGAGTTCTTCCCGGAGGGGACGCGGGTGGCGCGGCCGTCGGGTGGCTCGCTCTTGTGGGTAGAGCTGCCGCCGAAGGTGGACTCGCTGGAGCTGCATGCGCGCGCCATCGAAGCGGGCATCAGCATCGCGCCCGGACCCATCTTCTCCGCGCGGCCGGACTCGTATCGGAACTTCATCCGACTGAGCTGTGGTCAGCCGTGGACGCCGCGCATCGAGGCGGCGGTGTCCACGTTGGGGCGCCTGGCGCGCGGCCTCGCGTGACGGGGCTTTTAGCGCGCGAAGAGGAGGCCCACGCCCTGGCGGGACGCCTTGTCCAGGGCGTGCGTGGCCGCGTCGAGCGCGCGGGCCGGGTCTCCGCGTCGCGCGGGGGACAGCTTGCGCTGAAGCCAGGCACGGATGCGGGCGGAGCGGAGGTGGGGCTTGTAGTCGGGAGCGCCGTCGAGGTGCTCGCGCAGCCCCTCGCGAAGCTGGCGGACCTCCGCGCCTGTCCAGTAGCCGAGGGCCGGGTACGCGCGCATCGAGCCCGTGCTCGTGGGGATGTCCTGTCCGGGCATGCGGCCGACGACGGTGAAGCGCCAGAGTCGATGGATGGGCTCCGCGCAGGATGAGCCGACGACGGCCTCCGCCGCCTGGAGGTCGTACTCGCTGGGATGCAGCTGCGTGGCCAGCTCCAGGGGTTCCCCTCGCGCGTCCTTGCCCAGGTGGACCAACTCGTCCGCGAGCACGTCGAGCAGGTCCCAGACTCCGTCCTCGAGCTGCTCGGGGAGCCGGGTGAGGGTGTCCGCGCCGTGCCGGGACAGGTGGTCCATCAGCTCCAGGAGCAGGACTTCGTCATCGTCGTCCTCCGGGTCCTCCAGGCCCTCGGCCACGGTGGCGCGCATGGCCGCGAGGCGCGCGCGGGTCAGGACGCCGGCGAGTCCCTCGGAGGGAATCAGCAAGAAGGAGACAGGGGTACTCATGGGGCCCCTGTGTACACCGAGGCGCGGCGGACCGCGCGGGTTCAGTCAAACCAGACGGTCGGCGTTACACCACCTGGAGTCATTCCTGCCTCGGGTCTGTGTTGGGGGGGGCGTGTGAGGAATAGGTCCTGCCGCTCATTCATGTCATTCTTTGGACCGAAGTCCCTCTCGGACTTGCCTCGCGAAAGGTGCGGTTCATGTTCAGGCGCTACAAGTCTTTTTCGGCAGTCATTGCCTTCGCCACGGTCCTCTCCGTGGGCTGTGGCCCCATGGATGCGGAGCAGCCCGTTGATGTACCTGGTACCGGTGAGCAGTCGCTCGGCGCGGCGCTCTTCTACCATGACTTCCGCGGCGACAGCGGCGGCTCGAATAGCCAGTGCAACGGGGGAACCATTGTCTCCGAAGGCAAGTCATTGGGAGAGTGGACGACCCGGGTGGGCCTTGATACGGATGGACGTTCCGGCGGCTGTGCGCAGAAGCTGGGTATCAGCGACCCGCACGGCGAGCTTTCCGGGTTGGTGATTTCGGTCGACTTCCGTGGCGAGGACGGCTTCACGGGCGGCGGGCAGTGCGACAACCCGGGTCTGCGTTCAATCCCGGTGACCACCGGTCTGGCGTGGACGAGCGCCTGGGGAATCGACACCGACCAGCGGACCGGTGGGTGTGTCCAGTCGTTCAGCCTCGCCGGGCGCGGCGATGTCGCCCTTGATGTGAAGTTCGAGGATGAGAACTTCAACGGGCAGTGCGGGAACGCGGGGCTGCACACGATTACGTCGACCCGCTCCGCGTCCATCATCATGAACATGGATGACCGACGCGGAGGCTGCTTGCAGAGCTTCCGGCTGCGGAAGATGGTCTGCGGCGACAACGTCTGTGAATTCGGTGAGTCGTGCGAGGCGGACTGCGTCCGTTGTGGCGACGGCATCTGCAATGGCACCGAGACGGAGTCCACCTGTCCCGGCGACTGCGCCCCTCCCCCCACCGGCACCTGCGGCGACACCCTCTGCGAGTTCCCGGAGGACCCGTTCAGTTGCCCCATGGACTGCGTCCCCACCACCGGCTACTGCGGTGACAACATCTGCGACTTCCCGGAGAGCCAGTTCAATTGCCCCGTGGACTGCGGTCTGGTCACCTGCCTCCTGCCGCCCACGAGCTGCCCCTGAACGACTGAGTGCCCTTCGGGCCCGCGGGGGGGGCTCCGCGGGCCGTCAGGTCTACACCCGACTCACGGCGTTCAGCAGTTCAGGTTGATGCGGATGTAGTCCACCATCGACGAGTTCTGCATGCGGAGCTGGAGCATGTCGCCCACCGAGGTGATGGGGAGCGGCATGCACAGGAGGGCGGTGTTGCCCGGGTTCCACGTCGGCGCGAGTGCGGGCACCACGGACGTGCTGGCGATGATGGGGAAGCTGTAGGTGCCGAAGTCCGTGTCGTAGACGGTGATGGTGTCTTTCTGAGGTGCCGTCGGGAGCGCCCGGGCATGAGCGCAGAGCGTCAGCGTGCAGGACGGCGTCTGGGTGAAACAGCTCTTGAGTCCGTGCCGCAGCGTGGCCACGGTGTGGCGGTTGGACGTGGCGTCATCCAGCGTCTTGAGCTGGCTGACCGGGATGCTGTTGGCCGCGAGGAAGTTGACGAACTCGGGCATCGCCGTGGGGGCGTAGGGCAACGGGTCCGGTCCCCCGCCGAAGTTGTCGGCCGTTCCGAAGGTGACGGACATGTTCGGGGTGCAGACGGTCTGCTCGGCCTCGCCCATGGCGCCGTCATCGAGGGTGGGCTCCTCGGCGGAACCACAGGCAGTCAGGGCGAAGGGCAGCAGTCCCAGGGCAAGCAGCGAGGAAGCAGAACGGGGCATGGAGGGTCCTCCGGGTCGAGTGGGTACGGCGGCTGTGAGGCCGTGCAGGACCGTGAGGGTGCCATGGTCAGCTCGGCCCACCAGTGAAGCCTGCAATAGCGCTGGGCATGAGTCCACGACGTGGTGCATGGGCTGCTCTTCGGTGGAGCCATGCGGCAGGATGCCGCTGTGGCCGTCATGTCCAAGGACTCCCGATGAAGCGTCTTCCCGTACGTCTCGCGCTGCTCCCCCTTCTGGCCGCGCTGCTCGCGGGTGGTGCCCATGCGGCCGACCTGACAGTGACGTCGCTCACGGTCATCCCCAAGCCGGCTGCGGAACAAGCCTTTCCGCAGGAGGTCATCCAGATGCCGTTCATCACCCACGACAAGCCGGAGCTGGCCGCCAACATCAACGACAGCCTGTTCATCGGCCGGTTCAAGGCGCTGGCGCCCGTGAAGGCGGAGCCCAAGCTGCCGGCTGACGGATTCGACCTGGCGGGACTCGCCGGTCAGACCTTCAGCGTGACTCGCAACGATGCGCGTCTGCTCACGATTCAGTTCAATGCCGAGGGCTGCGGCGCCTATTGCGAGACGTACAGTGTGTCCTACAGCTTCGACATGCGGACGGGTCGCCAGCTCAATCCACGGGAGTTGTTCACCCCGGCTGGGGTTCGTGCGCTGAGCCTGCGCATGCACAAGGAAAAGCAGCGCCTCTACCGTGCGCAGGTCGCGCGACATGAAAAGGAGCTGAAGGCGTCACGCCAGAAGAAGGATGCGCACGAGACGATTGACGACCTGGAGGAGCGCATCGCGTTCAACCGCGAGTGTCTGGCCAGCGTGGACGGCGAGAGTGACGAGGTGCGCGCCAGGACGGCTTTCAATGAGCGCTGGGAGTTCAATGCGGCGGAAGCCCGCATGACCGCGGAGCGCTGCAGCAACCACGCGTCGCGCGCGCTCGATGACGTCAACACCGTCAGCCTGTCACTGCCGTATGACTCCCTGCGTCCGCATCTGACGGCCTACGGCAAGAGCGTGCTGCTGGGGGAAGGTCAAGCGTCGTCAGGCGATGTCTTTAGTCAGGTGCTGCGTGGTCGAATCGGCAAGCTGCCGATTGTGATGATGCTGGAGAAGCAGGACGACAACTCGGTATCCGGCGTGTACTTCTACGAGAAGCATCGCAAGGCGATTGAGCTGGATGGCCAGGCAGAAGGCGGGAAGCTCACCTTGGAGGAACGCGATGCGGACGGCAACCCTACGGCGCGTCTGCAACTGGAGGCTGGCAAGAACCTCCTGCGCGGTGAATGGGTGGGCAAGCAGTCCTTGCGGATGGAGCTGCGCGCGCCTTGAGGCGTCCTGACGCCCGGCAACGGCGCTGCCCCGTCCGGCTGCGTACTCCGGGCGGGGCAGCGGGGGCTGACTACAGGACTCGAGTGAGCTTCCAGTACGCCCCTTTGTTGGTGGATCTGATGGGCGGGAAGGTCTCGTTCTCGTCGAGCGTGATGACGCGCTCTTCGCTGGTCGGAGCGGGGGTGGTCGTGTTGTCCGTGTAGCCGTCGAAGGTGTAGATGCCCCGAGTCGGGCACTTCTCGCCTGTCTTGAACCGCTGTCCCACCGTCGCCATGTTGGTCTCCTCTTCCGTCCTTGTGGGACGGGTTGTCGTGCCGGCTGGCACGGCGTGAGACTTTGGAGATGTGGACAGACCCAAGCCATACCTCCCCAGAGGGAGAGAGGCTCATGAGGCCTGTCAGGTGGCGTTGGCCCTGACGAAAATCCACTTGTTGGCGGCCTCGGTCAACGGGTGGTTGATCACGAAGCGCCGGGAAGGCCCAGAGGGCGACACGCCTTCCGCATCGACCGTGGTCGGATTCCAGCTATTGGAGCCATACTTGCAAAGCAGGATGTAACTGATGGAGCCCATCTTCGCGAGCCCTCCCGCGACCTTCGCTTCCTGCCTGGTGCCGCTCTTCCAGTCGTTGATTGGATTCCCGATGTTGTCCGTGGCGCCGGGACGCTGCGTGAGGGACGACACCGCCCTGGCATCGAAGAGCTTGAGGAACACCTTGTCATTGGTCCCCGTATCGCTGCCGGAGGCGGTGGAGATGAAGACCTTGAACTCGTCATAGGCCGGCGCGGGGGCGTCCCCTTCTCGGAGCTGCTGCAAATCGAAGGTCGCGGGCGAGCGCATGGCACCGCTGCCCGAACCGACCAAGGCGTCCGGCAGCGCATACCATGTCTCGCCGGTGGTCTTGTCGGTCAACCAGAGCCCGCCAAGCTTCCATTTCGACCCGGTGAAATGGACCCTGATCTTCGCCGGCGTCCCATCCAAGGTGAACGTGAGCGGGTCGAAGATCTCGATGGAGCCCTTCTCATAATTGTTGCGCCCGCTGTCTCCACTGGCGGGCCGCTCCTTGTTGCTCACAGCTCCCGCGGCATTCACGAGCTCGATATCGACATGTTCGTCCGTGCCGTCATTGCCTGTCCCGATCAACAACTCATACGCACGCGTGGTGGTGGCCATTCGTTATCTCCGCTGACTGGTGGGTGCTGTGATTGAGCATCACGATGGCACCATGCGGAGGGTGGGCCTCACCATCGGTAAAACACCGATTGACAAAGGGCGGTTTCTCTTCGTGGCGTGCAGCTCAGTCTGTCTCGTTGGCCTGAGCCAGCAGATGGACCAGCTCGGCCACGGTGCTCACCTGGAGTTTTTGCAGGGCGCGAGCGCGGTGCGCCTGCACCGTGCTCTCGGTGAGGTCGAGCGTGGCGGCGATCTGCTTGTTGAGCAGGCCCTGGGCGTACAGGTGGCACACGTCGCGCTCGCGCGAAGACATGCCCGCCAACCGCGCCCGGACGTGCTCGCGGGCCGCGCGCCGGGCGGCGGCCTCCGCGTCCCGTACGATGGAGCGCGCGCACACGGAGAGGAGCGCCTCGGCATCCACCGGCTTGGAAAGGAAGTCCACCGCGCCCTGCTTCATCGCAGTGACCGCCGAAGGCACATCGGAGTGGCCGCTCACGAAGATGAGCGGGAGCAGAATGCCAACATCCAGGAAGGAGCGTTGCAGTGCCAGGCCATCCAGCCCCGGCATCCGCAAGTCCAATACCGCGCAGCCCCGGTCATTCGCGGAGAGGCGTGCGAGCAGCACCTCCGGCAATTCAAACGCCTCCACCACGTAGTTCGCGGTGCGCAGGATTCCGCCCAGGTAGTGCAACTGGAAGGGGTCGTCATCCACGAGGAAGACCCTGGGAGACGGGCTACTCATGAGGCCTCCTGGATGGTCAGGGGAGGCCCGCCTTCGAGCTCGGCCCTGAGCATCTTCTCCACCTCCACGAACTGGGCTGCGAGCGTCACGAGCGCCGCGCCGAGGCCTTCCAGCCGGCCCTGCCTCGCCGCCGCCTCGACCTTGGCGCAGACCTCGGACATCTGAACCGCACCGAGGGTGGCGCTGGCCGACTTGAGGATGTGCGCTTCCCAGGCGAGGTCCTTCGCGTCCCCTCGTTCGAGCGCCTCCGTCAGCCGGGGCAGGCGCCCCCGCGTGCTCTCCAGGAAGATGTGCAACAGGCCCTCGAAGAAGCGCGGCTCGCCCAGGCTCCCGATGCGCCGCAGCTTCGTGAGGGGCTCCTGCTCCAGCGAGGGGGCGGCGGCGCCGCGCGCCTTGGCCACGCGGGTGAGCACGGCGTCGAGCTGCGCGACGTCGATGGGCTTTCCGACGAAGTCATACATGCCGGCCCGCCTGCATGCTTCGCGGTCCTCCTCGAAGAGGCTCGCCGTCATGGCGATGACATGCGGCACACGCCGGCCCGCGGTGGCCTCGCCGAGCCGCGCGGTGGTCTCGAGGCCGCTCATGCCAGGCATCTGCAGGTCCATGAAGACCACGTCATAATCCTTGCTCGCGATGGCCTCGAGCGCCTCGCCGCCGCCACAGGCGAGGTCCACCGGATAGCCCAGGCGGGCGAGCTTGGCGCGCGCCACCTCCCGGTTCACGGGGTGGTCCTCGACGACGAGGACGACGAGCGGCGGGCGATTCTCGGCGAGGGTGGGAGCGGCGGGCTC
>NZ_JABXEM010000280.1:0-14200 GCF_013372595.1 Myxococcus sp. AM011 | reverse complement strand
GGTCAGGGGAAGGGGTGGCGGCGTGAGCGGGGACGGGACCTGATGGAGCTGTTTCCCATCCATCTGCTGTTCATCGTCGTGTTGATGAACCGCTACATCCTCGGTCCGTTCCTGCGGCGCCTGCGAGGGCCCAGCATCGACCGCGCGGACGACACGTACCGGCCTCGTGTCGCCATCGTCATCCCCCTCTTCAACGAGGGGAAGGGCATCTTCCACGCCATCCGCAGCCTGCTGGAGCAGGACTACCCCAGCGAGCTGCTGCAAATCGTGGTGGTGGACGACTGCTCCAAGGATGACAGCTACGCGTGGGCGATGAAGGCCGCGGAGGGCCACGCCAACGTCCTCGTCATGCGCAACCCGGAGAACCTGGGCAAGCGCAAGGGCATCAACCGAGGCGTCCAGGCCGCGGTCGACGCGGAAATCATCGTCTCGGTGGACTCGGACGTCATCGTGGATAAGAGCGCGGTGCGCAACCTCGTCCGCCGATTCGTCAGTCCGCGCATCGCCGCCGTGGGTGGTCGCACCTTCGTGACGAACCGCCACCAGAACTGGCTGACGCGCATGGTGGAGATCAAATTCCACTTCGCCCAGCAGTGGCTGAAGGATTTGGAGCGCAGCTTCCGACAGGTGATGTGCCTGTCCGGCTGCCTCACCGCGTATCGCCGCCACGTGCTCCTGGAGCTGGAGCCCATCCTGGAGGCGCGCTCCATCGCCGGCATCCCCATCAAGTACGGCGAGGACCGGTTCCTCACGCGGCAGATCGTCAAGCACGACTATGAAACCGTCTACACGCTGGACGCGTTCTGCTTCACCGCCGCGCCCGCGACCCTGGCCGGCTACTTCTCCCAGCAGCTGCGGTGGCGGCGCTCCAACCTGGTGGACCTGCTCGGCGGCCTGTCCCACGCGTGGCGCCTGCATCCGGTCATCACCGTCCACTACGTGTCCCAGCTCGCGCTGCTGCTCGCCTACCCCGTCGTCATCGTCCACAACGTCCTCACCGGGGAGTTCCTGGACATCCTCTCGTTCCACTTCCTCGTCATCGGCCTCCTGGGAATCATCTACCGGATGGAGACCCGGCACCTGCCCGAGGACCGGCGGGTGCATGGGGCGTGCTTCCTGCCCATGGCCCTGCTGATGCCGGTGACGTACGCGCTGTTCACACCGCTGGCGCTGCTGACGCTGGACTCCGGCAGTTGGGAGACCCGGGGCAGTCCCAGCGCCGCCCCGGCACCTTCCACCGCGGACAACCGCGGTGGGCTGCCGCCCAACCCCGCCGGAGAGGGTTCTCCATGAACCAACGCGTCGCGAACCGCATCAACGCCATCGCCGTGTCCACGTACAAGCTCCTGGGCTCGGTGCTCCTGGGGCTCATCCTGGCGGCGCTGGTGTCCTTCCTGTCGGTCCAGGGCTTCTTCCTCTTGAGCCACGGCTGGGTGACGCCCACGGTGGTGTCTCCCACGGACCCTCAAATCCTCTCGTTGAACACGCAGCTGGCGGCGCAGACGTCCTCCAGGGACCACGTCGTCGCCGAGCGGCGCTCGGTGGAGAATCGCATCGAGGACGCCGAGCGCACCGTGTCCTCGGAGCACGCGTTCCAACAGCGCTTCCTCGTGGCCTTGCGAAGTGAGCGCGCGTCCAAGGACCGCGTCGCGAAGCGGCTGGCCTCCCTGCGCCAGGAGTACAGCCGGGCGCGCGCCGAGATTCTCCAATCCAACCGCGCCTACGCGGGGCTGTCGCGCGCGCGCACGGATGCCATGTACGGCGCACGGCTGCTCCAGCAGGAGGACAAGCTCACCATCAACCACCACCTGGCGCAGCTGGCGCAGAGCAACCTGTCGCTCGCGCAGACCACCGTGGATCTAGAGACGCGAGTGGACTCGCTGCACCGGGAGCTCGCGGGGCTGACGGCGGTGCAGGACGGGATGGGCAAGGACGGCACGCCGGCGGGAATCACCCCGGACGTGCTCCTCCTGGAGCGCGAGTACACGCACTCGGTGCTGGAGCAGGCGCGCGCGGAGGCGACGCTGCGCAGCCTGGAGCAGGACCTGAAGGCGCTCGAGGACGTGGCCCAGCGCTACGAGGCGCTCATCGCGTCGCTGCGGGCCTCACCCTATCTGCGCGCCATCGAGAAGGACCTGACGGTGGCCTTCGTGCCGTACGAGAACCTGAACAACGCGGCGGTGGGCACGCCCCTCTTCGCGTGCGCCGCGAAGGTCGTCTGGTGCCGCGAGGTGGGCGTGGTGGGCCGCGTGCTGGAGGGCGAGGTCTCCATCAAGCACCCCATCCGTCAGCACATGCTGCGCGGGGTGATGGTGGAGGTGAAGCTCACGGACTCCACATCGGCGCGCGAGGACCTGCTGCACCTGGGCCGCGCGCCCCTGGTGCTGTGAGTGCAGGCGCCCATGAAGACGTGGAGAAGCCCCATGCGGAAGACCCTCACTTGCGGCGTGCTGCTGTGCCTCGCCGCGCGAACCCCGGCGGCCCTCGCGGCGCCACCCGACGCCCCCTCTCCTCCCGATGCACGCGTTGAAGGGCGCGCCGCGGGCTACTGCGACTGGGTGCGGGGCCTGGGCGAGGCGGAGGCCGCGCTGGAGCTGGCCCCGGAGGTGTTCGGCGCGTTCGGCGCGGTGAACACCGGTGAGGCCGAAGGTGGCACCGCCCTGGGCAAGCCCAAGCTGCGCGTGACGGCGGGCATCAGCTACGACTTCGTCGGCCTGTACCGGGGACACAAGATCCACCGCCGCGCCGCGGCCGAATGCCGGCGTCACCAGGCCCTCTCCTCGCTCCAGGCCGCCGTCCGACAGGGCACGGGGCTGGGCGAGAACTCCGCGCTGGAGGCTCGGGCGCGCGTGCTCCAGGACGCCCTGCCCCGCGCTGAGGCGCTCGTCACCGCCCTGCGCGCGGACCTCAAGGATGGCCGGGCGACGCTGGAAGAACTCAACGCGGTGCAGGTGCGCTTGGACAACCTGCGCTCGCTGAACACGGACACGACGCTGGCGCGCGAGCGGCTCGCCTCGCGTCCCGCCTTCCCCCAGGGCCAGCGGTTGGAATCACTGCTGGAGGAGCTGCGCGCGGCGGATGACGCGGTGGAGGTCGCCACCGGGAGCCTGCGCCGGGCCAAGGCCTGGGAGCTGAGCGTTCGCGGAGGCTATGACGAGGTCTTCGACCTGGACCAGGACGTCCCCCTCTTCGGGCAGGTCATGTTGACGTATGACCTGGGGCACCTGTGGCAGGGCAAGGCGAATGCCCGGGCGCGCGAGGGACGCCGCCGCTCGACGCTGCACGAGGTGGAGGGCGTGCACCAGGAGGTCTCCGAGCTGCTGGTGGAGCTGCGCTCGCGACACCGCACGGAGGAGGCCCGGCTGCGGGAGGTGTCCGCGCTCGTGTCGGACCTGGAGGGCCAGCTCAAGGAAGTGGAGGCGCTCCAGACGCGAGAGATTCGCCGGTTCCGGGACTACCTCCTGCTGGAGCTGGCTCGGCTGCGCGCGGAACAGGCCTACCTGACGGCCCACCTGGAGGCGCTCACGGCCTTCCTCGGGACGCCCCGTCCCTGATGTCCACCATGGCCCGGAGTCGAGTCCTCGTGGCCTGTCTGGGCCTGGGCGCACTCTTGGGCCTCGGGTGGGGGCGACCTCCTCCGGCGAGGAAACCCATGACGACGCTCGCCCCGGTGCCCTTGTCGAAGCTGAAGGTGACGCAGGGCGCGCTGCGCGAGCGGCCCGATGGGTGGCTCGACGTGGATGGAGCGCGACTGCGAGCCTTCGTGCCCGGCACGGACATCGCGGCCCGCGCCGAGCTGCGCTTCCTGCCTCGAGCGCCCACCGACGAGCAGCGGGCCTTGCAGTCCGGTGAGCAGCGTCAGCAGGTGGGCCTCAAGCTGCGCGCGCGGGACGGCTGCAACGTGTTGTATGTGATGTGGCGCTTCGCTCCGAAGGCAGGCGTCGTCGTCAACTACAAGCGCAATCCCGACCAGGACAAGAGCAGCGACTGTGGCAACCGGGGCTATGTCACCGTCCCCCCCTTTCGACGCGGCGCGGTGAGCGCGCCCTCCTGGGGCAAGGAGCACACCCTGCGCACGGAGTTGCGAGGCGTGACGTTGCGCGTGTGGACGGATGACGCGCTGACGTGGGAGGGCGACCTTCCCCCGGAGGCCCTCGCGCTCGAAGGCCCCTTGGGACTGCGCTCGGACAATGTGCGGTTGACGTTCCAGCTCGCGGTTCCGCCGTCGTGACGCATTCCTTCCAGACGCCAGACTGGTGTCTTGAAGAGACTTGAGGGCATCCTGCGCGTCCACGCAGGGACATGAAGAGGCCCGTATGCTCGCTGGACGTCTGGGTTCACTCCGCTGGCTCGTGTTGTCATCGCTGGGGGTGGGCGCTCTGGGATGTGGTGGTTCGTTGGAGGCCGTGGAGGACACGGCGCTCCGCGACACGGAAGCGTCCCTCGCGGGGCTCCAGGGCAACACCGTGTATGGGCGCTGGCTCGGCTCGGGCGGCCGGAGTCCCACGCACCCCGGCAATCGCACGTTCATCGTCGACCACGCGGGCCCCACCGCGACGGTGACGTTCACCCTCACCTCGACCGTGGATGCCTATCTCTATCTGCTCGACGCGAGCGGCAACGTGCTCGCCGAGGACGACAACAGCGCGGGCAACCTGGGCGCGCGGCTCTCCGTCTCGCTGGCTCCCGGCACGTACAAGCTCGTCGCGGCGACGGCCTCACCGGGACAGAGCGCGGACCTCACCCTCGTCTCCGACAGGGCGCCGCTGCGCTTCAGCCAGCGACTGCTCGTCAAGCCCGTGTCCACGTTCCAGTGGGTCTACGACGACAGCGGCACGGGCTCGAACGACGACGTCTCCATCTGGCGCCCCAACCTTGCCCAGTCGCCGGGCTATTACTCCCTGGGCGATGTCGCGATGCCCAACGGCGGAGGAGGCCCCGCGCCCTCGACGGCGCTGGTGGTTCAGGGCGAGGGGGACCTGCTCGCGCGGCCCGTGGACTACGTCTGGGTGTGGGACGACAAGGGCTCGGGCGGAACGCACGATGGCTCGTTCTGGGAACCCGTCGCGCCCGCGGGCTACACCTGCCTGGGCGCGGTGGGCGTGCTGGGTTACGGCAAGCCCTCCACGGACCTCATCCGCTGCGTCAAGAACGAGTACGTGGTGTCCGCCAACCCGAGCGCGCTGTGGAATGACAGCGGCTCCGGCGCGAACAACGACGTGGGCCTCTGGCAGCCGCTGGTTCGAGATCATCGGGGACTTCCCGCCACCACCTTCGTCGCGCGCCCCAGTCACTCCGACACGGGAGGCAGCCGCTACTGGGCCATCAACAAGAGCGCGACGGCGAACCCCGAGCTTCAGGGGCTGCCCGTGAGCGCCGCCACGGCCGCCGCCTTCGCCCCTCGCGTGTGGATGCACCCGGGCGAGGCCTACTTCCCCTCCTCCACCGAGTTCCACCTGGCCAACGTGCACGTGGAGGGCGGTCATCAGGTGACGAATCAGGCGCTGGGCTGTGACTCCTGCACGGACCCGCAGTTCCTGGATGGGCAGCGGCCGAACCAGACGCCGGTGCCTGTCTATGCGGAGCTCATCACGCGCACCGTGAACGGGCAGCCCACGTCGACGACGGACGTGGTGTATTGGATGTTCTACCCCTACAACAATGGCAAGCGCGTCTGCATCGGCTGGTACTCGCCCTGGGGCTGCGTGGGTGGGTACTCCACCTTTGGCAATCACGTGGGGGACTGGGAGCACGCCACGGTGCGCTTCGTGGAGGGCCGTCCGTCGCAGGTCTATTTGAGCCAGCACGCCAGCGGGCAGACGTTCACCTATGGCGACAAGGGCATGGGCCTTTTGGGTTGGCGACCGGAGCTCTTCTCCGCCCAGGGCTCGCACGGCGTCTACGCGGATGCCGCACGGCACATCTACCAGAACCTCCCCAACGGCGACTTCCTGGCGGATGACACCGGACGCGGCATCGCCTGGGACACGTGGAGCGCGCTGGTGCCCTTCGACTGGCGCACGCCGGGCACCTTCACGGGAAGCCTGTCCTGGCTGAACCGCACCGAGCGCTGGGGCAACCCGAAGTCAGGCTGCGAAGTCTCCGAGCCCATCGCTGGCGAGTGCATCCTCAACGACGGGCCCACCGGGCCCATGTCGAAGAGCGCGTCCCAGCCGGACTTCCTGCCCCTCGATTGAGGCGGAGGGGCAAAGGCACCTGCCCACAGCTCCTGACGAAGTCAGAGAAGTCAATGCCTGATAGCCGTGTCCCCATTCTCTTCGGGGACACGCCGGTGACGTCCTCCGCGACAATCTCCGACTCCTCCGGCACACGTCCCAACCGCTCAAGGAAGCGCTCGCTGACGACCACGCTGGTCGGGCAGATTCTCGCGAAATCGACCGCGGCACTCTGTCCAAGCGCAGACTCGCTGCCTCAGACCTACGAACTGCTCCAGGGTGCGCGCTGCGCCCGTTCCAACTCGCGCTTCCCGCTCGTTCCACAGTCGCTCGTCGACGGAGAACGCGTCGACGAAGCCCCCCCCAGGTCGAAGCCTTCGCACTCCTTGACTCGAGGGAAGAAGCGGCTCAATCCGCCTCCACTGTTCGCCTGTCAGGCCCACCGGTCAGCGTCGAGCATGTCCATTCCCCGATTGTCGATTCACGGCCCGGCCTGCGCCCCCTGTCTGCTCGCTCCATTTCGAGGCCGGCTTTACAGACAGACGCAATCAAGACCCACACCGGAGCACACAAACCCAACATACCCACCAGCGGACGAGGCCAACCCAAATCCAACAAAAAACCGACAAACTTACTATTGCAACTTAAGCTGCAAAACGAGATAAGACGACCAACACGAAAGGAGCAAAATCAATGCAGCATCCCAACCCCCAAAGACGCTCCACCCGCGCTGGCGTCCTTCTGTCTGCGCTTGGAATCCTCTTGGCAGCTAGCGTTCCCGCGGAGGCAAGCGAAACGTCAGACCTTGGACAACTACAGCAAGACCTGACCGTCGAGTATGCATTGGTCTCGGAGGCAGGCTCCGTCAACAAAGGTGCACCAACCTTCCGCCACCAGGTAGAGCTTCGCGCAGGCGGCCAATGTACCTTCAAGATCAACTCGGGCGGAGGAACCAGCGCAATTGGCGATTCCCTCATGGAGATATTCAACTCCTCCAACGCTTCAGTGGGATTCAACGACGACTACGGAAGCGGAACGCTTTCGCGAATAGACATCAACCTTCCGCGAGGCACATATTTCGTAAACGTCTGGGCCAACAAGTCACACGTAACCGCAACATACCTTCTTGAAGTCAATTGCACCAAGCCCCCTGTTATCTTCTATCAAAATTTCGTGGGTTCCCCGGGCGCCGACCTGTGGCAGTGCTTCCGATGGGCGTGGGAAGTTATTGATGCACCCTTTGGCGAGTGGACCGAAGCAATCCACATCGACACCGACAATCGCGTCGGAGGGTGCCAGCAACAATTCACCATTTCAGACCCAACCAACTATCTCTCAGGCCTCAATCTCTCCGTGAAATTCACAGGAGAAGCAAACCAATGCCTGAACCAAGGGACGAGACAAATACCTATCAACGGCATCCCTTCGGCTTGGTCGACACCTTATACCATTGACGCCGACAATCGCGCTGGGGGTTGCTGGCAGGAGTTTACCCTCACCGGGCGCTCCGATCTGGCTCTTGATGTTGAGTTCCTTGCTACCATCCCTGGCGACGACCAGTGCGGAGGAGCCGGAAATCACACCGTCAGAGTAGGCAACACGGTCAGCGTCTTTATCAACACGGACAGTCGCGCCGGGGCGTGCTCTCAAAGATTCCGGCTCCGAAATTACTACCCGGGAGAGTGAACAACTCCACCGATTCGTGGCTTATCATCCCAACAGGCCACAAGGCAGCCTCAGTCAGGGCAAGATTGAGGCTGCCTCAAATGCGTGAAGGGGCCGCTCGACGCACGTCACCTCAACAGCCCTCCTCCGGAAAGCCGCCATACGGAAGAACCGCAGAGGCGCCGTACCGCGCCTTGCAGCTTGAGAGTCGCTTCCCGCGTAACCGGCCGGCGGCCTGAACCGGGGTGGATTCGCCGGTTCATTCAAACTTCTCGCGGAGAGAGGGTCAGTTGATGGGGTACGCGTGGACGAAGAGGAAGACGAGCATGCCCTGGAACAACGCACAGCCGAGCACCACGGGACCTCGCAGCGCGGGGTGCCGGCTGAGCCAGGCGCCCAGGGGCAGGAAGGCGGGCCACACGGCCGCGCTGTAGCGTCCCAGGCCCACCAGCCCCACCGTCCACAACACGAGCATCAACGGCAGGCCAAAGACAGCCAGCGTCCACCAGCGCCTCCGCGTCGTGAGAAGGAGCGCGCCCACGCCGGGGATGAAGGAGAGCGCCACGTAGAGGCTGACCTCGGGCGCCCAGTCGCCCTTCCACCAGGTCGCCAGCCCCGCCCAGGCACCGGCCCACTCGCCCCCGCGCACCTTCCACCAGATCTGCGGGTCTCCGAACTTCCGCCAGAGGAAGACGAAGTAGAGCGACGTCATCACCAACGGAATCGCCAGCGCGAGGATGTCGCGGTGGAACCACGCCTTCAGCCCCCCTCCGCGCGAGCGAAGCTGCTGGAACAACAGGGACAGGCCCGCCACCAGTGACAGGTGGCGCGCCAGCCCTCCGAAGCCCAGCGCGAGCGCCGCCCACCAGTGCCGCCCTCGCACGCTCAAGAGCAGCGCGAGCGCGGTGAGGAACACCATCCAGGACTCGGGGTAGCCCGCGGACTGGAAGAAGGCGAAGGGATACGCGGTGAAGAGCAGCAGTGAAACACGCGCCGTGTCCTCGCCCTCCAACATGCGAAACAGCCGATACAGGACGATGAGCCCCAGCAGCCCCGCGATATTCGCCACCAGCACCAGTGAGACCTGGATGCTCAAGCCCGTGGTCTCTTTCACCAGGCGTCCCAACACCGGTAGGAGCGGGAAGAAGTTGGTGGCCTGCGGCCGCGCGTAGCCCTGCTGGGCAATCTCCGTGTACCAACCACAGTCCCACCGGCAAAACGCATCCAACCCCGCGAGGCTCGTCTGCTGGAAGGGCGCACGGTGGAGCCTGTTGTCGAACACCAGCGACACGCGCGCGAGCAGGAACAGCGCCAGCCGACTGATGAAGAAGAGCCCCACGGGAAACGCCAGTTCCGCCCCCAGCGCGCGCAGCCGCGCCCCCAGCGATGGCGGCGACTGGGTCTCTCCTGAAACAGGAACATCGGTGGACATGCGGTGGCTGAATCCAGACGTGCGAGAAGGGCGGACACCCTACCCTACTCCCGCGTCCTTCACAGCGAGGAAGGGGTGCTCGCGACCACTCGGGCCCGTCTGAACGGAAACCCGCCCTGACCCGTCCCGAGCTGGAATGCTAATCTCCATCCTCTCGCCCAGACCTCGTGGCGCGAGGCCCCAGGGAGGTCCACACCATGCGAGCAGGAGCTGGATGGGTCGCAACCGCGGGAGTCGTCCTCGCCCTCGGTCTCGGCGCGCTGCTGCGCCAGCAATTGATGGCACCGCGGACCGTCATCGCGGGCCCCTCTCCCGCCATCCTCCTGTCCCCCGCCCCGAGCGAGCCCGTGCCTCAAGCTCCCGCGCCTCCGCCTCCCGCGCCAAAGCCACGCATGCCCACGGGGCCGCCCACCCTCCATGGGACAGGCCTCGCCGAGGTCCACGTCGTCTCCGCCCAGGACCAACGTCCCCTCGCCGGAGTCATGGTCGCCATCATTCGAAAGACCCTCGACCTGGCTCAGCCCCTGGAATCCGCGACGACAGATGCGCGGGGCGTCGCCCTCTTTCCCACCGCGGGCCCGGGCCGCTTCTATCTGTGCGCGCGCGGCGCGGGCCATGGTGAGAGCTGCTCGCTGGACCTTGGGCTCGTCGCCGGAGGCACCATCACCGCGACGCTGTCGCTGCCTCCCGGCGCCGTCGTCACCGGCACGGTCCTCCAGCACGATGGGACTCCCGCCCAGGGGGTCCGCCTGATGGCCTCCTCACACCGCGCGATGCCCACCCAGGCAATCACTGACGCCCAGGGCCACTACGTGCTGGATGGGGTGTCACCGGGGTCCAATGAAATCCATCCCTTCACGTCCGAGGGACGGGGAGCGACTCGCACCGTCGACGTCCGGCAAGGCGAAGAAGCCCGGCTGGACATCCAGCTCGCGGGCTTCACACACGTGACGGTCCAACCGCTCCGCGACCGCCATCGACGGGGGGCCCGGATCAAGAAGTCCCGCGACAAGGACCTCATGGACTTTGTCGTCGTCTCCCTCCCACTGCGCCGGCAGGAGAATGGGACCTGGACCGGGACGGTCGAAGCGGGAAGCCGCACCGCCTCCGTGTCTGGCCTCAATGGCCGGACCTCGCTCTATGGAGAGGTGGAGGTGGAGCTGTCTCCCGGCGTCCCCGCGTTCATCAAGGTGCCCTACGACACGGACGAGGAAGACATCATCGTCGAACCGCCCCGACGCGAGGAGCGTGAGCCCTTCGAGGTCGCTGGCCATGTCTTTCTGCCCGATGGGACTCCCGCTCCCGGCGCTCGAATCGCCCTGGTGAGGCCCTCGCGGTACTGGCAGTGGTGCGGCAACGGCCCCGTTGACTACGACCACATCCGATTCGAGGGTTCGGCCTTCGTGGTGAATCTCCCGGAGGGCACGGGGACCATCCAGGCCTGGCTGGAGGACGGCCGCGCCGGCGAAGTCACCGTCACGGGCACAAAGGGTCAGCGTGTGGTCGCCGACATCCACCTGGAGGAGACCGGCGCCGTCGTGGGCCGCATCGATGTCACCTCGAAGGGCGGCCAGGGCGAGGGGATGCCGTTCACTATCGACAAACGGATCTACCACCCCTTGAGCATCCGCGAGCCGGATGGTCACTTCATCGTCGCGGGACTGACGCCGGGCGAGCACGTCCTGAGCATGGATGGCCACTACGGCCAGCACCGCTTCGTCATCAAACCCGGGGCACTCACGGACCTGGGACTCCTCAACGAGCTGGTGCTGACGCAGCCCCCCTGACGGGCCACCGCTCCAGGGCAAGTCGCGGGGCCACCCGGCCCCGCGCGGCCCACACCCGGTGCGCCCTGTCAGAGCACCGTTCGAATCGTCCGGTCGCCCGCGATGTATTGGTTCAGCGTGTAGCCGGAGTCCGAGGTGCAGCCGGAGGAACCCGTCTTCACCATCAGCGCGTACAGCGCGCGCACCACCGGGACGGCCTCGAGGACGGAGCGCACGCTGAGATGCTCTTCGTGGGAGGTGATTTTGAGGTCCTCGTCGAGGACGAGCTTGTGCACCGCTCGATAGGTGAAGGAGTCCCCGACCAGCAGCTGCCAGGGGCGCCACGCGAGGAAGTGCTTGAAGACCAGCGTGCACGTCACGTCGGCCAGCACGACGTGCGAGCCATCCGGGCGGACGGTCTCCGCCACATCACCGAACTCGATGCGACACCCGGACAGCAAGGCCCGGCCGACGTAGATGACCCGCCTGATGCGCTCCACGCCTTGCACGGCGATGAACGGGTCCTGGAAGGTGGCCTCGGGATGGTAGTGCTTCGTCGCGGCGGCCCGGGGTGAGCGCTCGTCGACGCCGTAGAGGATGGGCAGGATGCTCCGGACGAGCTCCGCGGCACTGCCACGAGACATCTGGAGAGACAGGGGGGACTGCGCGACATCCCTCATACGGGCGACCTCCAACGGGGGTGGTGAAGCTGCGTCGAGTCCGGACCGTCATGAGGTCCGGCAAGAAGAGCCACGCGGGACTCCAGCCGCGAAGGAAGAGCACGAAGCCCCTGGCCAGCGTGCCCGCGCCAATGACAGTCGGGCGGCAGCGGCGGACGGGGGTTCGCCCTTTTTGAAATGGCATGCATTCGGAGGCCGCGATGGTCTCCGGTCAAGCGGGGCCTCGTAATCGCCTGTCAGTCGCGGATGGGTGTCGGAAGTTGGACGACGACGACCCCGTGTCCGGGAGCGGACGAACATGAGCCCGCAATGACAGGACTCCGGCGCGAGAGCACGCCGGAGTCCCTTGTCACGCTCGAATCAGGGCAGCGGCGGCAGCGTCAGCACGCCATTGCACTGGCCGGGGCTCGAGGGCACGCCGGTGCCGCCCCACGGAGCTCCCGTGTTCACCGTCACGCTGGTGCTGGGCGGCGGCGGGCAGCCAAAGCCAGAGGCCTGGCGGACGGTGAGGTTGACGTTGGCCGGAATGTTGTAGAGGACATCCGTGCCAGCGCCCACGCACAGGTTGCGCGTCTGGGTACCGCCCGAGGGAATCGGAATCTCGATCTCCAGGCAGATGGGCAGCACGGTGCCGGGCGGCAGCGCCGCCGCATTCACCACGACCTGGAGGCAGCCGGGGTTGGTCTTCTCGATGTCCGCGTTGACGAAGCCAATCTCGCTGGTGTTGCCCGCGAAGCCGCTGGTAGAGATGCGGGCACAGTCGTTCGGATCACACGTCATCGTCTCGCGCACGGAGCACTGCACCGGGTTGGGCGCGCGCGTGGCGGTGGCGGCCTGCTGGTTCCACACGTTGGAGCCCGCGCCCATGGACCACAGCGCGATGCTGCCCGGGGCCGTGCCAGCCATGTCATTGGTGAGCGGGATGAAGACCCGGGCCGTCGCGCCGGGGCGCAGCGTGAGCACGGTGCCCTTGGAGTCACGAACCTCCGTGTAGATGGCGCCACGCGACTCCAGGAAGACGGCCTGGCCCGAGCGGTTGATGGCGGCATCCGCGCCCGGCATCGCCAAGAGGCCCGTGTCGATGTAGCGCACGCCCACCGTGAACGGCGGCAGGGGCTGCGCACCGCCCGGGCCCTGGAGCGCGCCCAGGTTCACCTGGATGGAGGCGCCGCTGCGCGGGTCCACCACGTTGGCGACGCCCTGGGTGAAGGACTGCGTGTGGAGCGTGTGGAGCACGAACCGGGCCCCGAGCACGTTGCGCGTGACGGCGCCCACGTGCGGCATGTACCCCGGAGAGGTGATGCTCAGCGCGGAGCCCATGGGGACCGCCGCGGAGACGGCGAACGAGCCATCCGCGCCCGTCGTCGTCACGGTGCCACGCAGGTCCACGCGCGCCCCCCCGACGGGCGAGCCCGTCGCCGTCGTGACGACGCCACAGATGGTGATACCAGTCGAAGTCGGATTACACGTGGCAAGCGGCCGCGACTGCTCCACGGAGGGCTGAGGCTCGACCTCGGTGTCAGGGGCGCCACAGCCGCCACCGAGCGCCACCGCGCCTCCGAGAAGTCCGCACAACCACAGCCACTGCTTTCCAGCGATTCTCGACAGAGACATCACGCACCTCAAAGGAAGAAGAGAGTGGTGACATCGGGACCGATGGCACCGCGCACATGGTATGTGATTCGTCTGACGTTTCCAGGGCCGACACCAGTGTTTCAGTCCCGGCGTCAATATCCATTCAAACACAAACACGTCACCAGCGACCCAAGGCTGACGGGACCTCGCACGTGACATGAAGCGCTACAAAACAATGCCTCATGACTGGGTATTGTGACCAGGAATGTCACAAGTCTCGGTCTGGAGCCCGGCGCCTACGGGAATCCCGTAGGGGCCAGGGGAGGCTCCACCCATGCGGGCGAACCGCGTCAGCGCGAGCCTCCCACCACGAGCAGGTCCTCCGCCCCGCGTTGGGAAGCCCCCCTTCCACCGTCAGGTTCCCCGTCGCCAGCCCAGCAGTTCGGCGAGGTGCGGGTTCTCGTGGCTCAGCGCCTCCTCGGCCGGGGTCTTGTTCCCCGCGTCCTTCCGGGTGACGTCCGCGCCGGCGCGAAGGAGGACCTCGATGACCGGGCCCCGCTCCTTGAAGCACACGTGCTGATGCAGCGGCGTCCAGCCGTCGCCCGCGTTGGGGTCGGCGCCCGCGTCGAGCAGTGCCTGCACCACGTCTGGTGACTGCGCGTTGAAGAGAGCAGTCCGGCCATTCTCGTCGAGCGCATCGATGAGGGCGCCACCCTCGACGAGCACGGGAATGCAGGAGACCGCGCCGTGGTCGGCGGCCAGGTGCAGCGGCGTGGCTGACTCGCCGTCGACCTCCGAGGTGGAGAGCCCCAGGTCGAGCAGCGTTTTCACCAGCAGCGCGTCATCCACCATGGCGGCCAGGTGGAGCAGCCCTCGTTCATCATCGTTCCGGGCCTCCAGGTCCGC
>NZ_JABXEM010000027.1:0-60649 GCF_013372595.1 Myxococcus sp. AM011 | reverse complement strand
CTTGAGGCCCCACCGGGCCCACGGGCCCCACCGGACCCACGGGGCCCACGCCGCCCGTCGCGCCGACCTCACCCTGCGGACCCTGGACGCCCTGCTGTCCCTGCGGCCCCTGCGGACCCTCGGCGCCACGAGGACCCTCGGCACCACGAGGACCTTCGACACCCTGCGGACCCTGCGCGCCGTTGCACACGTAGCTGGTGACATCCACCTCTTCGTCATCCAGGTCGTCGTCCTCGTTGTCGTCGACGCCCGCCTCCAGCTTCACGCCGCCGGTGGCGCAGTTGGCACCCGCGGGCTCCACGGTCGTACGGGCCACGGCGGGCTTTCCTTCCTCACCCCGAGGCCCGTTGGCGGGACCCGCGGGACCCTCGGGACCTTGCGGCCCCACTGGGCCGACTGGACCCACGTCACCGTTGTCTCCCTTGGGGCCCGCCTCGCCCTGCGCGCCTTCTGAACCGACGGGACCTTGAGTGCCCGTTGGACCGGCGGGACCCGCGGGACCTTGCGGCCCCTGGGGACCTTGAGGGCCCTCCGAGCCTTCTTTGCAGGCGGACAACAGCAACAGCGCCGTCATCGGTAGCGCGCGCAGGCCCCGCGTCCAGTACGTGGGGTGTCGCCAGTTCATATGAGCCATGGGGTGGTTCTCCTCGTCGTGCAACTCAGGGCCGCAGCGCAGAGCAAGTCACGAGCCAGGATGGATTTGCTTGGGGTGTGCGCCCCACTCAGCAGGGCGTGAGGGATTGTGACCTGAAAGGGCTCGCGTGAAATAGCCCTCCCCTCGCGTTCCGTGCGAACGCGACTCGCGTCACGCCGGAACGCATGACGCGACAAGGCACATGACGCGAAGTCTTCACGCCCACTCTGGAAGCAGGCGCCCCACAGCGCGCCCCGACTCCAAAGTGACCCACGTATGAAGAGTGGCCGATGCTTTGCTCAGGACACAAACGCGTGCTGAGTTTCGCGTGAAACACACACACTCAAGCAACGAAAGGCGTACACGTGTCCGAGCCCTATATCGGTGAAATCAAGCTTTTCGCGGGAAACTTTGCTCCGCGGGGTTGGCAGTTCTGCCAGGGCCAGATTCTCCCCATCGCGCAGAACACCGCGCTCTTCTCCATCCTGGGCACGACGTATGGAGGCAATGGGACGACGACCTTCGCGCTGCCGGACCTGCGCGGTCGCTATCCCATGCAGCCAGGCCAGGGGCCGGGCCTGTCGCCGCGGACGCTGGGTGAGCAGGGCGGTACTGAGACGGTGACGCTGATTTCGACGCAGATGCCGGCGCACAACCACACGCTCAACGTCAGCTCGCAGCAGGGCGACACGGAGACCCCCATCGGCGTGGTGCTGGCGACGGACAGCACGGCGACGGTCCTCAACTACCGGGCCGCGCCCATCGACGGGACGATGAACCCGGCCGCCATCGGCATGGCGGGCGGCAACCAGCCGCACAACAACATGTCGCCGTTCCTGTGCCTCAACTTCATCATCGCGATGGAAGGCGTCTTCCCCTCGCGCAACTGACGCCGGAGTTCACGGGCGAGACGCGCCTCTTGGAGCGGGGCGCGTGCGGCATCGTCAGTGTCCGCGCCTGAACACGCCGTGCCTGGAGTCCGGGGCACGGGTGAGGCGGACCTGACATCCACCGGCGCCTCGGTGCGGGGAGGCTGGCATCCAGGCGCGGCACTGCATACCCCACGAGGCGAGGCGCGCGTCGCGTGGGGGTCCGGTGGCGGAGCAGGGGGATACGAGGCAGGGCTCCCAGGTGACACCGAAGACGGTGCTCACCGTGTGCTTCGTGGTGCTGGCGGTGCTGGCGCTCGTGGTGCTGGTGGTGCGCACGCGGGTCGCCCTGACGCTGACGGGCATCGCGGCGCTGCTGGCGCTGGCGCTGGAGCACGGCGTCTCGCGGCTGGAGCGGTGGAAGATGCCGCGGGCGCTGGCCATCGCGACGATGTTGCTCGCCGCGCTGACGGTGCTGGCGCTGCTGGCGTTGCTGGTGATTCCGGCGGCGGCGGCGCAGGTGGATGCGCTGGTGGTGCAGTGGCCCCACCTCTGGCAGGAGGTGCGCGAGTCACGTCCCTTCCGGGGGCTGAGCGAGCGGCTGCAGAACCTGGGGTGGGCGCGGCAGCTCGAGGACGCCACGCCGGAGCTCGCCACGGGGACGTTGCCGAGGCTGGTGGTGCAGGCCATCGGCAGCATGGTGGGGCTGGTGGGAGGGGCGCTCAGCGTCTTCTTCCTCGTCGTCTTCATGCTCGTCTTCGGAGGGGGACTGTTGAAGCGGCTGCTGGATTTGCCGACGCCGGAGCACCGGATGCGCTACGTGCGCGTGCTGCGCAACGTGTACCGGGCCACGGGTGGGTACCTGATGGGGCTCACGCTCATCTGCACCTTCAACGCGCTGCTCACGTCCACGGTGCTGGCGGTGCTGGGGGTGCCGTACTTCCTGCCGCTGGGCATCGTGAGTGGCTTCTCCAGCATGGTGCCCTACGCGGGGCCGGTGATGGCGGGAAGCCTCATCACGCTGCTGACGTGGGCGACGGGCGGGATGTGGATGGCGCTGGGGGTGCTGACGTACTTCGTGCTGTACGGGCAGTTGGAGGGCAACGTGCTGGCGCCGCTCGTGTTCCGGCGCACGGTGCACGTCAACCCGCTGCTCATCCTGCTGGCGGTGCTGTTCTGCGCGGAGCTGGCGGGCGTCGTCGGCGCGGTGGTGGCGGTGCCCGTCGCGGCCACGGTGCAGATTCTCATCCGGGAGATGCTCCTGTTCCGACAGGAGCGCAGCCTTGCCCGCGTGGGCTCCTCCGTGTTGCCACCCGGGCCGTCCTGACGAGCTTCCGTCAGCCGCGCGCCACCTCTCGCAGCGACTCCTCCACGCCGGCCAGCAGCTCGTCGAGCGCGGCGTCGGGGATGTTGAGCGCGGGCGCGATGTACACGGTGTCCCCGAGCGGGCGCAGGTAGAGCCCGCGTCGCCGCGCCGCCTCGTACACGCGCCACCCGCTGCTCGCGAGATACCCTCCGCCGCCCAGGTCCACCGCGCCCACCATGCCGATGGCGCGCGGACGCACGAGCCCGGGGAGCGTCGCCGCCATGCGCTCGAAGGCGGCCTTCACCTTCGGCGCCTTGCGAGCCACCTGCCCCAGCACGTCCTCGTCGCGATACACGGCCAGCACTTCGCGGGCGACGGCCGCGCCCAGCGGGTTGCCGCAGTACGAGTGCCCGTAGTACAGCGCGCGCGACGCGGCCCCGAGGAAGCCCGAGAAGATGCGCTCGGACGCGAGCGTCACGGCGAACGGCATCAGTCCGCCCGAGAGGGCCTTGGCCAGACAGAGCAGGTCCGGCACCACGCCCGCCAGGTCCACGGCGAAGCGAGCCCCCGTGCGGCCCAGGCCGGTGAAGACCTCGTCGGCGATGAGGAAGGTGTCCACCGCGCGGGTGGCCTCGCGCACCGCGCGCAGGAAGTCCGGCGAGTACATCTGCATGCCGGCGGCGCCCTGGATGATGGGCTCGACGATGACGCCGGCGATTTCGTCCGGGTGCTCGCGCAGCGCGGCCTGGACCTGGGCGAAGGCGCGCTCCCAGCCACCCTCCTCCGCCGGAGACGGCACGTGCACCACGTCGAAGAGGAGCGGTCCGAAGACCTCGCGGAACAGGGGCACGCCGCCCACGCTGGTGGAGCCGATGGTCTCCCCGTGGAACGCGCCGGAGAGGGTGATGAAGCGCGTGCGCCCAGGCTGGCCATTCTGCGCCCAGTACTGGGCGGTCATCTTGATGGCCACCTCCACCGCGGTGCTGCCGTTGTCGGAGAAGAAGGCGCGCGTCAGCCGCTCACCGGCGGGCAGCTCCGGCCGGTCCGCGCCAGGCGCAATCGCCGCCAGCTCCGAGGCGAGCGCCGCGGCGGGCTCGTGGGTGATGCCCGCGAGCGAGACATGCGGCAGCCTGCCCGCCTGCTCGGTGAGGGCGCGCAGGAGGCGCGGGTGGCGGTGGCCCAGGGTGGACACCCACCAGGAGCCATTCGCGTCGAGGTAGCGCCGGCCATCCACGTCGAAGAGGTAGGGCCCCTCCGCGCGGGAGATGACCAGCGGGTCGGTCCCCGCGATGTACGCCTCCATGGCGGTGTACGGGTGCCAGACGTGCCCCTTGTCCAGCTTGACGATGTCGGCCCGCTCCACGTGTGCACCCCTTCTCGACGAGTGTGAGGAGGTGCTCCGTACCGGAAATCGAGCCCCTGTCATCGCGCGTCATGCCCTGGCGCGGTGCGTCCGACTGATGGGGGCCTGAAGTCAGGGCCCACCCGGCCGCCTTCCGGGGGCAACTTCCGGCCGGGGATGACGTGGCCATGACATGGCCGGTGTTTTCCTGGCTCTGACACCGACCCGGGAAAGCGCCATGGCCGTCCTCGTCTTCTTCGTTTCGCACTGGCTGCTCTGTGTCTTCTTCCAGAGCTTCTTCCAGCACCGGTACTCCGCGCACCGCATGTACACCATGGGTCCGCGCACGGAGCGGGTGATGCACCTGCTCACGTACCTGGTGCAGGGCTCGTCGTACCTGTCACCCAAGGCCTACGCGATTCTGCACCGCGAGCACCATGCCTTCTCGGACACGGAGAAGGACCCGCACTCGCCGCACTTCTTCACGGACGTGTTCCGGATGATGTTGCACACGAAGAAGCGCTACGAGGACTACACGGCGGGCCGGGGGCAGCCGGAGGCCCGGTTCCTCGGCGGCTATCCCGAGTGGCCGTTGGTGGACGACACGCTGCGCACCTCGTGGGCGGCGACGGTGTTCTGGGTGGGGCTGTACACGTCGTTCTACGTGGCCTTCGCGACGGCGCCCTGGCAGTTCCTGCTGTTGCCGGTGCACTTCCTGATGGGACCTGTGCACGGGGCCATCGTGAACTGGTGCGGGCACAAGTACGGCTACCGGAACTTCGAAGGCGGCGACAAGTCGCGCAACACGCTGCCCGTCGAGGTGCTCTGCATGGGTGAGCTGTTCCAGAACAACCACCACAAGTTCGGCAGCAGCCCCAACTTCGCGGCGCGCAAGTTCGAAATCGACCCCACGTGGCAGGTGATGCGCGTGCTGGCGAAGCTGGGGGTCATCCGAATCGCCACGCCGCAGCGGGCGGTGTGGCCGGAGCCTCGGCGAGAGGCAGCGCACGACGCGGGCGCCGCCCGGGCGGCCTGAGTCCGTCGTCCCCTGAGTGGACCGAACCGGAGGGAAGAGGCCCGCGAGGCTCCTCCCCCGGCGAACGGGCCGCCGGGCCAGCAGGACCGCGAGCACGCCGGACGAGAAGCCCCCTCGGCAAACGGGCCTCCTGGCGGCCGGGCCATGCGAGCGCACCGGACGAGGAGCCCCCTCGGCGAACGGGCCTCCTGGCATCAGGACTCACGAGCGCCGCTCCTCCGAGAGGCAACGAGCCGAGGCCGAGCCCGGGAGGGTTCACGCGGATCACAGGTCCAGGGGTTGAGAGAGCCAGCGGGTAGGCGGGCCGGAGGCCGACACAAGCCCACGGCCAGGCGGCGCGAACGCGGGGCGCGCGTTAAAACCCACCCCCGTGCCTACAGACACCTCACTCCGCCTCCGCATCCTCGACGCAGTGACAGACGTCCCGGCCGCTGACTGGGACGCGCTCGCCGGTCCGGACGCGCCGCCCTTCGCGCGCCACGCCTGGCTGGCGGCGATGGAGGAGAGCGGCAGCGCGACCGAGGAGACCGGTTGGGCGCCGCACCACCTGACGCTGTGGCGAGGCAAGAAGCTGGTGGCGGCGGCGCCCGCGTACCGGAAGTTCCACAGCATGGGTGAGTACATCTACGACTTCGGGTGGGCGGATGCGGCGGCCCGACTCGGGGTGGAGTACTACCCGAAGCTCATCGTCGGCGGGCCGCTGTCCCCGGCCACGGTGCCGCGCATGCTCATCGCCCAGGGTGAGGACGTGCCGGCGTTGCGCAAGGCGCTCCTGTCCGCGGCGGTGGAGAGCGCGCAGGAGGCGGGGTGCTCCTCGGTGCACATCCTCTATCCAACGGACGAGGAGGCGGACTTCCTGGAGGAGCAGGGACTGGCGCGGCGGGTGACGCTCCAGTTCCAGTGGAAGAACCCGGGCTACGCCAGCTACGACGAATACCTGTCGCGCTTCGACTCCAAGCGACGCAATCAGTTCAAGCGCGAGCGAGCGGCGGCGGCGACACAGGGCATCACGCTGCGCACGGTGCGAAGCGCGGAGCTGACGCCAGCGCACGCGAAGCGCGCGTATGAGTTCTACGAGGCCACGTGCGAGCGACACTCCTGGGGCCGGATACAGCTCACGCCGGGGTTCTTCGCACGAGTGTTCAAGGCGATGCCGGACACGGTGGAGATGGTGGAGGCGGTGCGCGAGGGGCGGGTCATCGCGGGGGCCTTCAACCTGGCGACGAAGGAGCGGCTGTACGGACGCTATTGGGGGAGCACCGAGGAGCATTCGTTCCTGCACTTCCACGTGTGCCTGTACCACTCGGTGGACGACTGCATCCGAGCGGGGCGCAAGGTGTTCGAGCCGGGCGCGGGTGGCGAGCACAAGGTGTCCCGGGGCTTCGAGCCCACGGCGGTGCACAGCGCGCACGTGATTTTCGACCGCAGGCTGGACAGCGCGGTGCGCGACTACGTGAGACGCGAGCGCGCACGGCTGAACATGGCGGTGGAAGAGGCAGAGCAGATTTCGGGCCTCAAGCCCTGGCCCCTGCCGAAGACCTAGACAGGGTGCGGTCTCACGACCCCGAGGACCGTGAAATCTCCAAGATGGAGCCAGACCATCCCCATACGTTGACTCCGTCATCGGTCATATCCACCTGCACGAATCCGCCGTCGTGCACCTCCTCAGGCCCAGGTCCCTGGGCATGAATGTCCACCTCTTCCCCGGCCGCCAGCGGAGCCACTTCTCCCCAGGGTTCGAGGACCAGAGATGAGGGGCGCCCAAGCTCGTTTCTGATACGGATGGTCAGCTTGATAGGCACGTCGACGCTCCTCGCGGCCCTGCCTCGATAGCGGGCACGAACCCAGCCGCATGATGAACCATCAGGAGCCCGAGGTCCTCGAGCTCACGCAACGCTCCTCGGCTCACCGGACCGGGTGCGTCGTCCAACGCTTCCCGTCCACACTCGAAGCCAGCACATGGCTCCCGGCCAGCCACAGCCGGTCATCTCCCACGACGAGCCGGCCCACGTCCGACACGTTCCTCGCCACGGACGACTCCTTGGGAACGGCACACCGCGCGAAGCCCGAGGCATCCACGCGGTAGACGTTGTCCTCATCCGCCACGAAGAACTCGCCATTCCACCGCTCGGCCGAGTGGATGCGCCCGACGCGAGCGACGACGCGACACGCCTCCGCCGTGCCCAGGATGACGTCCCCCTGCGTCGTCCCGGCGACCACCTCGCCCGAGGGGAAACACCGCACGAACGACACCTCCCCGCGCGGGAACGAATGGACCTCGCGCCAGCCGCCCTCCCCATGCATCCAGATGCTCCGGCCGCCCGCGTAGAGCACCCGCGCCCCATCCGCCCCTGGACAGCTGTCCAGCGCGAGCACCCGCCCCGGCAACTGTCCCAGGGACTGCGTCCAGCGCAGGGCCCCCTCGGCGCGCACGAGCAGCCCTACCTCCGCGGGCGAGTCGAGCTCGAAACCCCGGCTCCCCGCCATCACGATGTCCTCACCGCTGAAGCACACCCGCGTCTCCACCAGGCCCACCGGAACGCCCTCGTACTCCAGCGACTCCCACTTCCCGCTTTCGCTCGAACGGATGGCCAGGAAGTGCGCCGAGCCGCCATACGAGACCAACGCCCCATGGCGGTTGGCTCCCAGTCGACACAGGGCGTCGATGGTCCCCACCACCACTGCCCTCTCCAGGGTCCACGCGCCCGCCGTGCGCACCGCTACATGCTGGTAATCATCCACCTCGAACCTGGCGTCGTCCGGGTCGGAGTCGGAGTCGACCAGGCCCCAGTACGCCTCCGCGTCCACGGGCTGGTTCCACTCCTCGACCGGGCCCGGACCGCCTCCGAAGTCATTGTCCGGATGGGGGTGGCTGACGACCAGCATCAGCTCCTGCGCGTCACGGATGCAGCCTCCCGACACGACGCCCCGAAACGCATGCTCCACGCGGCCCCTCCCAGGCGGAAACCTCGGCTCCCCGCCTATCCCACCAGGGGGAGACAGGCCAGCGCCCCCACCCTTTCCAAGGCTCCGGAGGGCAGCCGGGAGGGAGGGCCCCTGTTTCCCATCCGCCAGCCGCGAGGGGGGACCCTCACGTGGAAGTTGTGAAACCGGGGTGACCCTCTAGAGTGGGGCCGTCATGAAAGCACCGGAGACGAACGAAGACTTCATCCAGTGGTACGAAGACTGCTGGGCGGACCGCGATGAAGTCGAGTACCCCAAGATGTTCGGCGCCATTGATGAAGGCGTCTTCACGCTCGACCAGACGGATGCCATCCAGGCTTGGATGGAGAGCGACCTCGCACAGGTAGAAGGTGAAGCGGACCCCAACTGGGGCCCCATGGGCGTGCGCGCCGCGCCGCCGAGCCCGGACTACCCCTACTGGACCTATGTCACCAGCGGGCTGTCCAATCCCTTCACCGTGGGCCCAGGTGAGGAGGTTACCGACGAGTCACTCAGTGGCATCGGTTACGAGATGGTCATCCACACGCCAGAGCAGGCCAAGTGGCCCGTGTTCCGGCTGCTGGACCTGATGGCCTACAACCTCGTGACGTTGCGCGCCTTCGCCCTCAACCACCGCTACCCGGTGGAAGGCACGCTCGACGGCGGAGACTCCAAGCTGGGCGGCTTTGTCTTCGTCAGGGACCCGGCCCGTCCCGACCACTTCGCCCTGCCCAGCGGCAAGGTGCAGCTGCTCACGCTCGTGGGCGTCACCAAGAACGAGATGGCCTTCGCGCGCTCCAACGGCCTGGACAAGCTGATGGAGAAGCTCGTCGCGGCCGGCACCGGGTACATCACCCACCCGGACCGCGAGGAAGTGAAGCTGTAGTCACCCGCTTCGAGCCACGCGCGCCAGCGGCCCCAAGGCCCTGGCGCGCGGAGGTGCTCCCTCCACCAGCGCCCGCAGCGTCCCCGGGTCGAACGGCTTCTCGATTCGAGGCAGCGGCACCGTCTGCAGGAAGGTGCGCGCCCGCTCGGTGAACGCGCCGCCCGTCATGAAGACGAAGCGCGACAGCAGCTCCGGCCCGCGCGACAGCAGCTCCGCGTGCAGGTCCATCCCCGTCACATCCGCCATCATCAAGTCGCAGAAGACACGGTCGAAGTCCGCGTCCCGCTCCAGCAGCTCCAGCGCTTCCCGCCCGCTGTGCGTCACCACCACCTCGTGGTGCTTGCCGAGCAGCCGCCGCAGGAGCGACGCCAGCTGCGGCTCGTCGTCCACCACCAGCACCCGCTTGCGCTCGGGCACGTCCTGCGTCGCGCCCTTCGCCACCGCGTCCGGCACCGCCTCCGTCATCGGCAGGCGCACGCTGAAGGTGCTGCCCAGGCCCGGCGTCGTGTTGACGGTGAGCTCCCCGCGCATGCTGCGCACCATGCCCAGGCTCGTGGACAACCCCAGCCCGCTGCCCTCGCCCACCGCGCGCGTGGTGAAGAAGGGCTCGAAGACGCGCTCGGCGACCTCGGGCGTCATGCCGTGGCCCGTGTCCGACACCTCCACCACCACCCACGGCCCCTCCACGCGCGTGGAGAGCGTGACGCGGTGCCGGGTGAAGTCCCCCTCCGGAATCGCATGCGCCGCGTTGACGAGCAGGTGCAGGAACACCTGCCCCAGCCGCGCCTCGTGCGCCATCACCGTGGGCACCTCGGCGAAGCGGCGCTCCACCTCCGCGCGGTAGCGCAGGTGCGGCATGGCCATGGAGAGCCCGAACTCCAGCGCCGCGTGCACGTCCACCGGGGACAGGTGGGGCTCGTCCGCGCGGGCGAACGTCTGCAAGTCACGGACGATGACGCGGATGCGCTCGGCGCCCTCGCGGGCCTCGCGCAGCGCCTCCAGCGCCTCGGCCAGGGGGGCGTTCTTTCCGAGGACGCCCCCCTCCATCGACAGCTCCAACTGCTCCAGCGCGAACTGGAGGTTGCCGCTGACATAGGAGAGCGGGTTGTTGATTTCGTGGCCCACGCCCTCGGCGAGCTGCCCCGCCATGGCCAGCTTCTCCGACTGCACCAGGCGCTCGCGCGCGGCGACCAGCTCCTCGGTGCGCTCACGCACCAGGGCCTCCGCTTCGAGTCGTCCGGAGTGCTCGCGCGTCAGCAGGGCATCGCGCTCCGCCTCCGCGCGCTTCTTGCCGGTGACGTCGCGGGAGAAGACGGAGACGTTCTGGCCCGAGCACCAGGCGTGCACCTCGTGCCACCGGTCCGGGGAGGTGCGCACCTCGAAGATGGTGGAGGAGCCCTCGGCGGCGACGCGGCGCAGCTCTCGCTCGAACAGCGTGCCGACCAGCTCCGGACAGGCCTGCCACAGCAGCTTGCGGAAGACCTGCTCCTGCGTGCGGCCGGTGATTTCGGCGGCCTGCCGGTTGACGTAGGTGATGCGCCACTCGGCGTCCACGGTGAAGAAGGCCTCGGGCGTGCTCTCCAGCACGTCGCGCACCCAGTCCAGCGTGTCGCGCAGGCCCTCTTCCATGCGCAGGGCGCTGGTGACGTCGCGCAGGCGCAACAGCACACCGTCGCGCAGCGGCACCGCGGTGCCGAGCAACCACGCATCCCCTTCCGGGAAGCTGTCCGCGGCGGGCCTGCCTGACTCCACCACCTGCTTGAGCACCGCCAGCCGTCCGCCCAGGCCGGCGACGGGGGACATGTCCTTCAGCCTCAGGCCGCGCAGCGAGTCGGTGCCCCGGCCCAGCGCGCGCGACGCGGCGGGGTTGGACCAGAGCCACTCGAAGTCGGTGATGACGCCGGACTCGTCGCGGACGGCGCGCAACACCATGCACCCTTCCGAGTCATGGCGCTCCGCCTCCTCCAGCGCATCCAGCAGCGCATCCGCGCCCGGGACTGCCTGTCTCGTGTCCGTCGCCGACATGCCCCGCCCGCTCCGGACATCCACATCACCCGGAGGCAAAAGCTCCGGAACCCCATCACGGGGCGGCAATTCCTGGAAACGTCCGGAGTCCCCGCATGTCGCCATGAAAGGGCGGCAGGCACAAGCCGAGGCTGCGAGGCACACATCCGCCTCCCTGACACCTGGGAGCACCGGGTTGAATACGATGAACCTACCTCTCGCGTGTCCCCTTCTTTCCAGGGAGCGGACCAGGATGCGCCTCTCGACATGACGCCCACGCTCATCACCTCCGTCAGCTTCACTCCGTTGGACCTGCCGTTGACGGAGCCCTTCGCCATCGCCACGGGGGCGCAGCACGTCGCGCAGAACGTGCTGGTGCGGTTGACGCTGGCGGACGGCACGGTGGGGCTGGGTGAGGCGGCGCCCTTCCCCGCCGTGAGTGGGGAAACGCAGTCGGGCACGCTCGTGGCGCTGGAGGCGATACAGGCCAGTTTGTTGGGCAAGGACGTGCGTGCGTGGCGGCCGTTGTCGGAGGCACTCGGGGATGGGCTCGCGCTGGCGCCGGCGGGACGCGCGGGGGTGGAGATGGCGGTGCTGGATGCGCTGGCGCGGCATCACCGCGTGCCCCTGTACGTCATGTTCGGCGGCGCGGGGACGGCGCTGGACATCGACATGACGGTGACGGCGGGTGACGTGCCGCACGCGGCGGAGTCGGCGCGGGCCATCTTGAAGCGGGGCATCACGACGTTGAAGGTGAAGGTGGGGGCGCTGGCGCCGGACGAGGACGCGGCGCGGATGGTGGCGATTCACGAGGTGGCGCCCCAGGCGCGGCTGTTCGCGGATGCGAATGGCGGTTACGACGTGGCGGAGGCGCTGGCGTTCCTGAAGGAACTGGAGCGGGCGGACGTGCCGCTCGCGCTGTTGGAGCAGCCGGTGCCGGCGGCGGACTTCGCGGGCATGGCGGAAGTCTGTCGGCGCTCCAAGGTGCGCATCTGCGCGGACGAGTCAGCGCGCTCGGCGAAGGACGTGCTGCGGCTCATCCGCGAGGGGGCGGCGCACGGCATCAACATCAAGACGATGAAATGCGGCGTGGTGGAGGCGCTGACGATGTGGAGCCTGGCGCGCGCGGCGGGGCTGGAGTTGATGGTGGGAGGGATGGTGGAGAGCGTGCTGGCGATGAGCGCTTCGGCGCATCTGGCGGCGGGGCTGGGTGGCTTCACGTACGCGGACCTGGACACGCCGCTGTTCATCGCTCGGCATCCGTTCCAGGGAGGGCTGCGCTACGAGGGCGCGCGGCTGCACCTGGACGCGGATGCGGTGGGGCACGGTGTCACGCTGGTGTGACTCGCGCGTGAATCATCGAGCTAGGATGGAGCCATGAGCGTGGCCGTCTGTGTGGGATGCGGCGAGACGAAGGAAGGCGCTTTCGACCCGTGTGACGGCTGCGGACTGGACCCCGCTCGCGGCGGGACGGACCGGATGCTCCAGGCGCGCAGCCTGCTGCTCTCGGAGCGGTTCTACTCCGAGGAGGCGCTGAAGGAGTTCGGGCGGAAGATTCGGGTGGGCGAGCCGGTGAGCTACGACACGGGGCAGATGTCACAGCTCGTGGAGGAGCTGAAGACGCAGAAGCTGCCCGTCATCTCCCGCGCGTCGCCGGGCTGCTCCATCGTGACGTGGAGCATGCTGGGCATGTTGGTGCTGCTCGCGGCGGGGCTCGCGTACCTGTACGGCGCCTGGAAGCACTGACGCGGGTTCAGTGCGGAGTCGGCACGGCGGCCGAGGCCACGTCGAGCGCCTTGTCGAGTTGAGGGTCCTTGCCCGCGGCGAACAGGAGCGAGTCGGGGACCTCCACGTCCACGGGGACGCCCTGGCCTTCGAGGCGGACGCCGTCGACTTCGATGTCCTCCACGGCGAGGTAGAGCAGGTCGCCGTTGGACAGGCGCAGCGGAGTGCCGGCGAGGACGGCGCCGGCGGTGCGTTGACCGACGAGGGTGGCCAGGGCGTGCTGTTTCATGACGAGGGCCACCATCTCCTTGCCACTGCGGGAGTTGCCGTTGACGAGCAGGACGACGGGCTTGCGCCAGGTGGCGGACCAGTCGTTGCGGCGGCCCTCGCGGCTGAAGCGGGTGAAGACGGGGACGGTGCGGCTGAAGAGGTTGAGGAAGGTGGGATTGCAGCCACCCCAGCCGTCGCGGAAGTCGATGACCAGTGCGTCCGCGTCGGAGAACTCTCCGGCGAGGGTCTCCTCGAGCAGGTCCTGATGCTCGGGGCCGGCGCACGAGTAGAGCTGCTGGTAGGCCACGCGACGGCCGCCACGTTCGACGATGCGCGAGCTGGCCTTCTGGGTGTCGAGCCACTCTGTCTTGGGGTTGATGATGCGCGGGGTGATGGTGAGGTTGAGAGGCGTGGCGCCTTGGGTGCGCTCGACGGAGAAGCGCGTGGACTTGCCGACGCGGCTCGCGAGCGAGGTCAGTGACTTGAGGGGTTTGTCATTGATGGAGATGAGGCGATCGCCGCGAAGCAGGCCGGCCTTGGCGGCGGGGCCGTTGGCGAAGACGTGGCGGACGAAGAAGCCCTCGGGGGTCTCCGTGACATCGGCGCCGATGCTGGGGGCGTCGACCTTGGGGAGCTTGAGGTGGCGCTGGAAGATGGAGGACAGGCCGGCGAAGCCCTCGCTGCCGCGCGGGTAGAAGGCGGTGTGGGAGGCGTTGAGCTCGGCGAGGGCGGTGCGCGTGAGGCGGGCGAAGTCCTCAGCGTTGGTGGCTGCGGCGCCGTAGCCCTGGTGCTTCGTGGCCCAGGCCTCACCCCGCTTCGCGTCATGGAAGCGCGTGCGGACGTATTCGACGACTTCGTCACCGGGCTTCATGAACGGGGACGCGGCGTGGGTCGCGGTGGTGAGCAGGGCGACGACCAACAAGATTCGAGGATAGAGGCGCTTCACCATGGCTTCGAGTTCCTCCTGACACCTTCACCACCGTGGACAGTACCCAAACTTCTTCATGGTCGAGGAGAGGCGGCCCTGGAGCGCGCGAAAGTCACGGGGGCGAAGTTCGAGGAAGTCTGAGCGGACACGTAGCTTCCAGGTGGCCTGAGGGACTTACTCCTGGGGTCGCCTGTCAGCGTCGTCTGGTACTGCCAGGGTGAGCCCGCCTCGCCGCGGGCCTCTTGCCGGGGCCGACCATGACGCTTCGTTGGGTGGTGCCGCTGCTCCTGTTGATGGCCGTCACCGGCTGCGCGACGAGTCGCGTCGTGCGGCTGGAGACCGGGGAGGACTCCTTCCTCATCACTCCTCACGAAGAGCCCGACGCGGAAGTGAGTGCGGCTGAACTCGAAGACGACGAATTCGAGGAGGCCGTCGCGGAGCTGGCTCGGGATGTTCCTCCCTCTCGCAATCCCATGCAGGTCGCGCGGGAGCGCTTCGGCGTTCCATCCCGGAGTGGGGTGTATGGGTATGAGCGCGGTTCCTCGCGACTCATTCCCCAGCGTGGAGGAGATGTGGACGGTCCTCGGCTGCTGGAGGACTACGCGGATGAGGCGCTGACGCGTGCCTACGGCCAATGGTGCACGAGGAAGGACCGACCCGGTGACTGCTTGCGTCTGCTGGACGAGGGCCCGCTGCTGGCCAGCGATGGCAAGTACACGTGGGCCCTGGCCATCGCCATGGACTCGGTGTGGGAGGAGACGGCCGAAGCACTGGAGAGCATGACGGACCCCCAGGCCGTCGTGGCTGGCATCGCCGCCTCCGCGACGATGTACCTGCTCTTGTGGTCGCTGCCCGAGCCGGTGAGTAAAGGCGTGGCAGCCACCTTGACGGCCTGCCTCATCGCCTACCTGGGCGTGGACACGGTGTGGAGCATGCTGGACGGGTGGCTGACGCTGGTGCGCCAGGTGGACCGGGCGACGAGCTTCGAGCAACTCCAGGCGGCGGGTGAGGCATACGGCGAAGTGCTCGGGGAGAACGCGGCGCGCGTCTTCGTCATGCTGGCCACGGTGGCCATCGGGAACACGGCGGGGCTGGCTGCGAAGTCAGTGGGGTTGCCGGGTTCCGCCCAGGCGGCCCTGGCGGTGGAGTCCCAAGCGGGCTTCCAGTACGCGGCAGTGGGCAGTGTGAGCGCAGTCGCCTTGACGTCGGAGGGCTTCACCATCGCTCTCGCCCCGAACGCCGTGGCCATGGCGAGCCGGAGAGGGCGCAGTGAGAATCATCACATCGCCACGAACAAGAACGATGTCTCCGCCGCGCGCGGCGGGCCCTGGACGCCGGAGTTCCGAAAGCTCTTCAGAAGGGCCGGGATGGACCTGAAAGACCGCGAGAACATCGTCGAAGTCGTGGGTCACAAAGGGCCGCATCCGCAGCAGTATCACGAGTACGTCTACGAGCGACTGGGGCAGGCCTTGGGACAATGCCGAAAGGTGGAGGACTGCCGGAAAGCCCTCAAGAGTGTGCTACGCAGCCTTGCCAGAGAAGCGCAGACCCCAGGAACCAAAATCCACGGACTTTTGACGCGGGACCCGTGAGGAATCCAGGAAGTCCACCATGCCGAACCCACCTCGATACTTCAGGCTCAGGCCAGACATACAGGCCGGGAACTGGTCTCTGGGAGACCCGCTGGATGAGACGGGCAAAGAGGTCGAAGACATCTGGCAATTCGCCGAGGGGCGGCCCCTCCAGATAGCGGGGCACCTGACGTTTCCCATCGAGGAGCCTGGAAGGTGGTTGGACTACTGCACGGCTGGCGCTGGCATGGCTCCGGTTGTCCACGTCAAGGTCGCCAACGTCTTCGCGGAGCTGGCGCCCGATGATGTGCAATTGATACCCGTCGATGTCGAAGGTCGCCCGGAACAGCATGTCCTGCTCGTCGCCACGAAGCTGATCCGCTGCATCGATGACGAGGCCTCGGAAGAGGCAACGTACTGGCAGCCCGAGGATGAGTTTCCGGAAAAACTTGGCAAGTACAAAGGCATCTATGGGATGCGAATCGACCGCACAAAGGTGGGCGGAGCGAAGGTGTTCCGCACCTGGGGATGGGAGATCGCCCTCGTCATCTCCGAGGATCTCAAGGTGGCCCTGGAGCGCGCGAAAGTCACAGGGGCGAAGTTCGAGGAAGTCTGAGCGGACAACGGAGCTCCCAGCATCTCTTCAAACTTCTTCATGGACAGGCAGCGAGCTGGGCGTGACCTCTCAACAGGTGCGCTCAGGCGGCTGGAGATGTTGTCCCGAGCGGAGTGCTGACTCCCTGGTTAATGAAGAGGTCCCGTGTTGGATGCCCCCCTCGCCCCGCTTCGTCTCGCGCTCGTCGCGGAAGACCCGCTCGCTCGGGGTGCGCTCTCACGGGTGCTTGGCGACCAGGGAGGCGAGCTGCTCACGGTGGCGTCCGGCACCCAGGTCGAGCTGGAGTCCACGCGAGGCGACGCCTTCGACGTGGTGCTCTGGGACACGGGCCTGCGCCTTTCAGAGGCGGAGGCGCGCGTGGAGGCACCGGACCTGGGTGCGCCCGTGCTCGCGTTGGTGGCGGACGAGGCAGCGGGCGAGCTGGCGCTGACAGCGGGTGCAAAGGGACTGCTGTTCCGGGACGTGGCGCCCATGCCGCTCACGGCGGCCCTGCTCGCGGTGGCGCGCGGGCTCGTGGTGTTCGACCCAGGACTCTCGGAGTTGAGAGCATCCATGCGGTCCACGGCCGCGCTCGGGAACAGCGCATTGGGGCCCGATGCGCTCACTCCTCGCGAGCGGGAAGTGCTCGCCTTGCTGGCGGAGGGCCTGTCGAACAAGGCCATCGCGGACCGGCTCTCCATCAGCGAGCACACAGCCAAGTTCCACGTGAACGCGGTGCTCGGAAAGCTGGGCGTCCAGCGCCGCACCGAAGCCGTCGTCCGCGCAGCTCGAATGGGCCTCGTCACGCTGTAGGCGCACCTGGGTGCTTCATTCTTTCGGTACTTGCGTGACGAACTCTTCGACGAAGTCGAGGAACTTCATCGCGGCACGCTCGTGGTTCCCCTCGCAGTCCGCGAGGAATTTGACGTGCCAGCCCTCGCCAGGGAACTCCCCCTTCACGTCACGCAGCCATAGCTCGAAGCGATGCCATTCCGGGTCTGAGCCTTCGTTGAAGACGTTGTGCGCGCACCATCCATGGATGAAGGACACCAACGAGTCGACCCGGTCTCCTCCCGCCACGTACCAGAGCCCACGCCCCTTCAAGAGCTGCCCTCGCGACCAGCGCAAGACGTCGAGGAGCCCCACCTTGCCGCCACGAAGCTCCTCCGGCAGGGGCTCTACTCTCACGACCTTCTTCATAGGGAGTCCACGGTCTCAACCACGAGTTTCATGCCTGGATAGGGGATGAGGCGCTTCATGTATTCCTCCTCAGGCAGACCCGCGAGCCCAGTGTAGGCATCGATGATTCTCCCCTGAATTTTGATAGCAACGTGGAGCCCAGTGGTGGCTACCTGATGGGTCTTCACGAAGACACCCTTCACGATCTCATCGAAGCCCAACATCTTCCGCTGCTCGCCTTCGAGCGTCACCCGAAGGAACACGGGGCGTTCTCCCAGCTTGAGCAACCCCTCGTGGACGGCCTTCGCGACCTTGACGCACTGGCCCGCCTGGCGATTGCTCACGTCAAAGGCCCACTGCAAGCGGCGCAACCAGTCCGGTACCGTCTCCGCGGTCTTGAGCACCATCCACTGCCCGATGACGCACTGAACGTCTCCGGGCAGCAGACAGGCCTTGAGCCTCGCCTCGATGGAGCTGTCACCCGGCATCGGTGGCGACGCCTTGACCGAGTCACCGACCACGGAGGCTGGTGAACTCGAGGCCAGCATCGCTTTGGCGAAAACACGCTCGGACGAACGCACCCGCGCATCAGCCCAGGCGAGCTGGGGTGCACCTGCCAGCAGAACCAGGACCACCACTCGCCAGCGCCACATGCGTCACCTCCCGAGAACACCCAGCCTAGCCTCCAGCCAGGGCACCAGCCGACCACACTCGGCACAGGTCCCAACGCACCCGACACTCGCGCGCCCCACCCCGCGTCCCGGATGCTAGGCTGCGCGTCGTATGGCCAATCAGGATTGGGTGTCGCGCCTGCTCTCCGGGCGCGCGTCGGTGGACAAGGGGCTCAACGTCCACCTCTCCGAGCGTGACGGCGGCAGCCTCCACGACAAGATGCGGCAGGCGTACTGGTGGATCACCAACAACGCCGTCATCTGCCCCTACTACGACATCGAGTTCGGCCAGGCCGCCGCCCTCAAGAGCGCCAGCGGCGACGAGCTCCATCTCCCCGAGGACATGAGCTACAGCTCCTTCGTCCTCATCCCCCTGCTCACCCTCTTCACCTGCCGCCGAGCCCTCCTCATCGGCGGCCCCGGACGCGGAAAAACCACCTCCGCCATCCTCATGGCCCTGCTGTCCGGCATGTCCCGCGAGGACATCCACCGCTCCATCCAGCGCGGCCACCCCCAGCTCTCCATCGCCGACCTGCTCGGCGCGCCCCTCCCCTCCGACATGCTCAAGGCGGAGGACCTCTCCGCCGTCAAGGTGAGCTGGCGCAAGTGGATCACCCAGCGCGTCAAAATCATCGACGAGTACAACCGCATCCCCACCAAGACGCAGTCCGCACTCCTCTCCCTCCTCGCCGAGGGCTACGCGGAGATGATGGACCAGTACGTCTACACCGGCCGCTCGTCCTGGTTCCTCACCGCCAATGACGACCAGGGCGGCGGCACCTTCCAGGTCATCGACGCCCTCAAGGACCGCATCGACGTCGTCGTCCGCGCCGTCCCCTTCAACTCGAACTTCATCGACACCCTCCTCCAGCGCATCGAAGCCGACAAGTCCCCCGAGGAGCTCCTCCCCAAGGACGTCGTCTTCACCCCCGGCGAGTTGGAGCGCGCCTACGCCTCCATCCTCGAAGTCGAAGTGCCACGTCCCGTCCTGGAGCGCGTCGCCTTCTTCCTGGGCCAGCTCGACTTCTGCCGCATGGCCTCGCCCCGCTTCGAGTTCAAGCACAAGGACACCCTCAAGCTCGCGGGCCAGACGGTCGCCGCCGTGTGCAACGAGCAGTGCCCGCTCGACAAGAAGGTGCACCTCTGCACGCAGACGGAGAACGGCGTCAGCGTGCGCGCCTACCAGACCATCCTCCACTACGCGAAGGCGCTCGCCTTCTTCCGGGGCCACGACACCGTGGAGCTGGAGGACTTGCGTCAAATCGCCCCGTGGGTGCTGCACGAGAAGCTCGTCCCCAACACCCGCAGCGCCTTCTTCGAGGTGCGCGGCAACAAGATGCTCCTCCAGGACCGCGTCGCCTGGATTCGGAACATGTTCGACATGGCCATGGGCCACTACGACAAGCACGAGCCCATCCGCCGCAAGGTCGGCGTGCTGCGCACCGAGCTGGACAAGGGCCTGTCCGGCATCGACCTGCGCACCACCGAGAAGCGCCTCACCACCGTCACCGCGCTGATGAACGAGCTGCTCACCAAACAGGAGCTGTCCGGCCCCGTCTACGAGGACCTCATCCACCTGAAGTCCATGTACAGCCGCTACCGGAACTACGCGACGTGGCTGAAGGAAAACCCGGGCGGCCAGCCATGAGCGGCTTCGCGGACGAGCTGGAAGCCAGCGCGAAGGGCCGCTTCGTGCGGTGGGACTCGGACCTGTGGCGCGCGCTGCTCGAAGGGCCCGCGCAGCGGCTCGGAGCGTCCCTGGCCCAGACGGGCGCCTCCACTTCCGAAGCAGAGGAGCTGCTGCGCGCGTACCTGCGCCTGGGCGCCGAGGCCATCGGCCTGGGCTACCTGTATCCGACAACCGCGGGTCGGCAGAACCTCTTCACCCTCGCGTGGACGGACCTGGTCCCCCGCCTGCTCGCCGGAGTCCCCGAGGCCCAGCGCGCCGGAGTGCTCGCGCAGCTGTGGAACGTGGGAGAGAACCTCGAGTCCGCCCCACCGTGGGTGCAGCGCATCTTCTATCGTGTGAGCCAGCGGCTCGGCTCGCTCACCGATATCGAAGAGCGCCTGAGAGAGACCGCCGCGCTCGCGATGGAACCTCCCTCGGTGAAGCTCGGCGACAAGGCCCAGCCCTTCCTCGTGGACCTGTCCCGCGAGGACGGCCGCTTCCTACCCGGCCCGCTGCACTTCCTCGCGCCCACGGTGCTGTGCGTGCACGACCGTCACCGCCACGCCATCGCCGGACGCGAGGCGGCCACGCAGGGCCTGCTCCTGTCGGACACGCCGATTCCCCTCGGCGCCATGGGCTGTCGCGAGACACCCGAGAAGACGCTTCAGCAGAGCCCGCACCTGTCCACGGTGACGTGGAGGGACGCACGCGTGGACTCGTGGTTCGCCACCGTGACGAATGACTGGCGCGCCGCGGGCACGCTGGACACCTCGCAGCACGTCGTGGTGCTCGTGCCCGTATGAGCACGTCGCGCTTCACGCCCGAGCACATCGCGCGGTGCTGGCGGGACGCGCTGGCGCTGTGGGACGTGCAGGTGCGGCTCAGCCCACCGGAGCCCCACGTCCCCTTCCACCCAGACGCGGACCACGCGAACGAGCCGCTCGCGTACATCGACCTCGCGAAGCGTCAGGTGTTCGTCCACTTCGAGCTGCTCGAGTCCATGGGCGCCGCCGACAGTTTGATGGCGGTGCTCGCGCACGAAATCGGCCACCACGCGCGCTTCCCACACACGCTCGGCTGGGACGCGGAGCTGCGCGTCATGGAGCAGCGGCTGCTCCCGGGCCTGAAGCAGTCCCTCACCAACCTCTTCTACGACCTCCAGGTGAACGAGTTCGTGGGCCGCACGCACCCCGAGGACCTGTGCCGGGTGTATCGCGGCTTCCAGCGCACCAAGGGCGGAGGCGAAGTCTCGCCGCTGTTCTTCTTCTACCTCGCCATCTACGAGGAGCTGTGGGGACGCGAGCCTGGAGACCTGGTGCCCTTCGAGGCGCTCGCGCCGATGGAGGAGCGGTTCCCCGGCCTGCGCACGGAGGCGCGCATGTTCGCGCAGACCTTCTATGCGCTGCCGCACCCGCGCCTCCAGTTCCTCTACTTCTGCGCCACCTTCATCCGCTACCTCGGCAGGCTCGAGGAGACGACGTACACCCTCCCGCTGGGCGACGACGTGTCGCAGCCGGACGTGGACGACTGGGACTCCGCGCTCCAGAGCGGTGGCCGGTGGGAAGACGCCCTGGAGGAGGCTCGCGAGAAGGGCTGGCTCGCCGAGTCCCACGACACGAAGGCGCCGGACGCGCTGGACCACATCGACCGCGTCACCCGGCACCTGCCCGGCAAGGGCGGTGGGAAGCTGCGCCGCGCGCTGGTGGCTCGGCACTATCGGCGGCTGGTCGACCAGCACTTGCTGAAGCTCCCGTCCGCGCCGTCGAAGCCGGAGCCGTACCTGCGCACCACGCCCGAGGCGTGGGAGTACGGCGACGACCCGTCCACCATCGACTGGACGTTGACGGTGCTCGCCCAGGGGCACCTCGCGGCGGTGTCTCCGCTGCGCCGCGAACTGGAGGCCGACGTGCCCCCCGCGTCCGAGCTCGGCGTGCCCTCGGTGGAGCTGTACCTGGACACCAGCGGCTCGATGCCGAACCCGGCCGCGCAGCTCAACACGATGACGCTGGCCGCGCAGGTGCTGTCCGCCTCCGCGCTGCGAAAGAAGGCGAAGGTGCGCGGCATCATCTACTCGCACACCCACCCCAAGGTCTCCCCGTGGATGTACGACGAGGAGACGGCACGCGAGTTCCTGCTGCACTACATCGGCGGGGGGACGATGTTCCCCTTCGACGTGCTCGTCACCCTGTCGAAGGAGCGAACGGACGCGCTGCGCGTCATCATCTCCGACAGTGACTTCCTGTCGAACGTGGCGACGACCGAGAACGTGAAGCTGCTGGTGGAGGCGACGCGGCGCTCTCGCCTGCTCGTCGCCTTCCTGGCACTGGCGGACGAGCACCATGCGCGGCAGGTGCTGGCGCCCGTGCTGAAGGAGCGCAACTTCCGCCTGGTGGTGGTGAAATGGTTGTCGGACTTCGGCCCCGCCGCCGCGGCCTTGTCCCAGGCTCTGCTGGAGAAGTGATGGCTTTCGACGTCAAGAACATCCAGAAACAGCTCACCGACGTGCCCCTCGTTTCGCCGTATCCGCACGACCTCGCGGTGGCCATCATCTGCGACACCTTCCGCCTCGCGGGAGTGCGTCCTCCGTCGCGCGCGGACTGGGAGGACCTGGAGCGCAGGGCGAAGACGCCGGCGCTGTGGCGGGAGCAGGTGGTGATGCTCGCGTACGTGCTGACGTCCTCCACGCTGGGGGCGGACACGGCGGCGATGCTGAGGAAGAACACCGACTCCGCCACGGTGATGAAGGGCTTCTTCGTGCAGGTGGAGCCGCTGACGGCGGAGATGATTCGCTCCAACGCCTTCCGTCAGGAGGAGTTCCTGCGCAAGTGGGTGCACGCGGTGGACGGGCAGGTGAAGGATGAGTCGTCCCGGGATACCGCCGCGCGCCTCAAGCAGCTCGACTACCGCGAGGCGCTCCAGGAGATGCAGCGGGCGGAGGCGGCCCGGCGCAAGGAGGCGGACAAGCGCGCCAAGGACCTCGCGGATGCGGCCCAGCGCGCCGCCGACGCGCGAGGTTGGCGCGAGTGACGTTGGGCCTCCCCTCGGATGCACGCGTGGCGCCGCGCGCGAACATCCGCCGGGACACAGGCACCCAGCGTCCCCATGTCCCGTGGGCGGAGTCCATCGCCGGGGGCCTGTCGCGCTTCGCCACCCTCTCTGACGAGACAGCAGCCCGCGCGGAGCTGGAGTCGCGACTGTCAGGCCTGCGTGCCGCGCTGCTCGCCTCGCCCTACTACACGCGGCGCCTGCGGGACGCGGGGCTACACCCCGGAGACCTCCGGACGCTCGCGGACCTGAGGCACTTCCCCACGCTGGAGCGCGGCACGCTGGCGCGACACTGGGACGAGGTGCCCACGTCGCTGTCCCGCGAGGACGAGAGCGTGGTGGTGAGGAGCTCCGGCTCCACGGGCGAGCCGGTGAAGGTGGTGCGAGACAGACTCGACTGCCTGCACATGTGGGCGGTGCTGCGCTTCTGGTTGGAGCGCGCGCGGGCTGTCCTGCCGCCGAGGCCGCGCGTGGTGCTGCTGGATGCGCTGCCGGGGGGACTCGAGTACTCGGTGCGGCTTCCCATCCTGCGGGACGGCGCGCTGCACCGCATCTCCGTGCTGCGAGACGATGCGCGCGAGCGCCTGTGCCGCGTGCGTCCCGCCGTCCTCTTCTCGGACCCGGAGGGGCTGCGCTGGCTCTCAGAGCAGCGCGACCTCCCGACACCCGCGCTGCTGCTCACCTCCGCGCAGTACCTGCCTCAGGACACGAGGGAGGCCCTGGCGCGCACGGTGCCCGCGCCGCTGCTGAACTACTACGCGACGACGGAGACGGGGCCGCTCGCCTGGGAGTGCCTGGGAGGGCCGGGGCGCTTCCATGTCCTCGCGCCCGATGTGTGGCTGGAGCCGGGGCTCGACGAGGTGGTGGTGACGCGGCTGCGTCCCAGCGTGCTGCCCCTGTTGCGCTACCTGCCGGGCGATGCGGGCACGGTGGACAGGGACGCGTGTGCCTGCGGCTTCCACGGCTGGACGCTGGAGCGCTTCGGCGGTCGGGGCGCGTGCCACTTCACGACACCCACGGGCCGGACGGTGGACGCGTGGGCCCTCGCCTGGGTGTTCAAGCACCACGCCCTGCGCGCCTTCCGGCTGACACAGGTGGAGCGCTCGCGCTTCGAGTTGGAGCTGGCCGGCGCGGAAGCCTCGGAAGTGACGCCGCTGTGTGAGCGCCTCGTCGCCGCCCTGCGAAACCTCGGCTGGAGCGAGCCACCGCGACTGGACGTGCGGCACGTGAGCGCGGAGGACCTGGCCACCAGCGCCAAGCCCCTGCCGTTCCGAAGCCGTGTCACCGCTGCGTAATCTCGAATCCACTCGCCCCTGGCCCCGCCTTCTTCAAGGGCGGCCACGACGAGTACACCGACAACTTCGTCCTCTGCCTGGAGCGCGGCGCGCGCTGCGTCGTCCTGCTCTCCAACAGCGTGAAGGGCCCCACGGACATGCCCTGGCGCTGGGACTACAACCCGTATCCGCCCACTGCGAAGTGACGCAGCCGGCCGCGCTGCCAGCGTGTGCGAGGGTGCACCGCAATGGTGCACACCGCCCACCCAGATGCTCGAAGCTCCAATGAACTGGCGCCAGGCATTCACAAACAACACGCCTGAAAGACTTCATCGTCAGCGTCAGGGAATGGCGGGTCGGTGGCGCCCCGTCCCACTCGGGGCCGCCGTCCACTCAACAAGTCGGAGCAAGAAGTCGCGCTTTGAACTTCCGAGCGTGTTCCTTCAATCACTTGCATCCGAGAAGAAGGCAGACGACTTCCAAGTCGGACCATCATGCGAGTTCCCCGCCTCGTGCCGTGAGGGTTTCGATTTCGAACGCTCGCGGTGCCACCTCGTCGTGAGGAGGCCACTCGCCTTGCGCACGCCCATCTCGTATCTGGAACCCACCCGTCCGTCGGGGAGCACGCGCTCCCTGTCGACCCCGCTCGAGCAGCGGCTCACGCCGGACCCTCGGAGGGCCTGGAGCTGGCTGCAGAAGTCCTGGTTCGGTCGATATGGCGTGGCCCTGCTCTTCTTCCTCTTCGCGTTGCTGCTGCAACTGGAGCTGTCGGAGCTGATGTCCACCAGCCCCTTCCTCTTCTTCTACGGCGCCGTCATGGTGGCCGGGTGGTGGGGAGGGTGGGGACCGGCGCTCCTCGTCACGGCGCTGTCGCTCCTGGCCGTGGACCAGCAGTTCCTCCCGCCGCGCCTGACGCTCCAGATGCGGTCCGCGGACGTGCTGTCCCTGGGCATCTTCTGCCTGCTCGCCATCTTCATCACCAAGCTGAACGTGACGCTCAGCCGGGCCCTGGAGGAGCGCGCCGGACTGCTGGAGCGTGAGCACCGCGCCCGCGCCGCCTCAGAGGCCGCTCGGACGCGCCTGCACACCATCTTCATGCAGGCCCCCGCGCAAATCTTCTTCCTGCGCGGCGCCTCGCACGACTTCGACTTCACCAACGCGCGCAACAGCGCGCTGTTGAAGAACAAGGACACCCTGGGCAAGCCCTTCCAGGACGGCGTGGTGAAGGTGGCGGAAGAGGACGCGCGCGACGTGCTGGACCGCGTCTACGCCACGGGTGAGTCCTTCGTGGGCAACGCCGTGCCGCTGCGCATCCTCCAGGCGGACGGCATGGAGAAGGAGACCTTCCACAACCTGGTGTACCAGCCCACCCGGGACGCGCAGGGCCAGGTGGACGGCATCGCCGGCTTCGGCTTCGACGTGACGGACCTGGTGCATGCGCGTCAGCGCGCGGAGGCCCTGGCCACGGAGCTGCGCCAGGCGGAGTTCCGCACCCGCGTCCTCGCCGAGGTGAGCACGGTGCTCGCGTCCTCGCTCGACTACGAGGCGACGATGCGCAACCTGGCCAAGCTGGTGGTGCCCGCGCTCGCCGACTGGTGCTTCGTGGACCTGGCGCAGGCGGATGGCAACTTCCGCCGGCTGGAGGTCGCCCACGCGCGCCCCGAGGACGCGGCCACCGCCGCGGAGGTCCTCAACTTCCAGCTCATGCCGGAGGGCAACCCGCGCCACCCGCCCACCGCGGCGCTCCTGCGCGGCGAGGCGATTCTGCTGGAGGAGATGACGCCCGCGCACATCAAGCGCAGCGCCCACAGCGAGAACCACGCCCGGGTGATGCTGGCCACCGGGCTGCGCTCCTTCATCGCCGTGCCGCTGGTGGTGCGCGGACACACGCTGGGCGTCTTCAGCTTCTTCACCTCGTTCTCCAACCGGCGCTACACCCAGGCGGACCTCGCCTTCGGGCTGGAGCTGGCGTACCGCGCCGCGCTCTCCATGGAGAACGCGCGCCTGTACCGCGAGGCGCAGGAGGCCATCCGCCTGCGCGACGAGTTCCTCTCCATCGCCAGCCACGAGCTGAAGACGCCGCTGACGCCGCTGAGCCTCAAGCTCCAGGCGCTCGCGCGAGAGCTGGAGCGGCACCCCGACTCCATCCCCTACTCGGTGGTGAAGAACTACGTGGACACGGGCGCGCGGCAGGTGAAGAAGCTGGCGGAGCTCGTGGGAGATTTGCTCGACGTGTCGCGCATCGCCGCGGGCCGGCTGGCGCTGGAGCTGGAGGACGTGGACCTGGGCGCGCTCATCCGCGAGGTGGTGGTGCGCTACGAGCCCCACGCGGCGCGCTCGGGCTCCACGCTGGAGGTGGAGGGCGGCGAGACGGGCCTCGTCGGACGGTGGGACCGGCTCCGGCTGGAGCAGGTGGTCACCAACCTCATCGACAACGCGGTGAAGTACGGCTCGGGCAAGCCCATCCAACTGGTCCTGGAGCAGGGCCCCACCCGCGCGCGTCTCAAGGTAAGGGACCAGGGCATCGGGATTGCTCCCGAGCACCTGCCGCGGCTCTTCGGCCGCTTCGAGCGGGCCGTGTCGGAGCGGCACTACGGCGGCCTGGGCCTGGGCCTCTACATCACCCGGACGCTGGTGGAGGCCATGGGGGGACGGGTGCGCGTGGAGAGCGAGCAGGGCCGAGGCTCCGTCTTCACCGTCGACCTGCCCCGGGAGCGGACGCTTCCTGTTGACGTGTCGGCATCCCAGCCACAGTAAAGGCCCCGCGCGAGAACGGACGCCATGCCGGCGACCGGCGAAAGGGGTGTCGATATGGAGACACGTACGCTTGGGAGGCAGGGCCTCCAGGTGTCCGCCATCGGCCTGGGCTGCATGGGGATGTCGGATTTCTACTCGGGGCGGGACGACGCGGAGTCGGAGGCCACGCTGCTGCACGCGTTGGACAAGGGCATCACCTTCTTCGACACGGCGGACATGTACGGCTCCGGGAGCAACGAGGAGCTGGTGGGCCGGGTGCTCAAGCCCCACCGCGCGAAGGTGGTGCTGGCCACCAAGTTCGGCGTCGTCAGGGACCCGAACAACCCCCAGGCGCGCGGCATCAATGGCAGTCCGGAGTACGTGAAGCGCGCGTGCGAGGCCAGCCTGCGTCGGCTGGGCATGGACGTCATCGACCTGTACTACCTGCACCGGCTGGACGCGGCGACGCCCATCGAGGACACGGTGGGGGCCATGGCGGACCTGGTGCACGAGGGCAAGGTGCGGCACCTGGGGCTGTCGGAGGTGGACGCGGACACGCTGCGCCGGGCGTCGAAGGTGCATCCCATCGCCGCGCTCCAGAGTGAGTACTCGCTGTGGAGCCGCGAGCCGGAGGACGGGGTGCTCCAGGCCTGCGGCGAGCTGGGCATCGGCTTCGTGCCGTACAGCCCGCTGGGGCGCGGCTTCCTGACGGGGCAAATCAAACGCTACGAGGACCTGGCCGCGGACGACTACCGCCGCAACTCGCCGCGCTTCCAGGGGGAGAACTTCACGCGCAACCTGGAGCTGGTGGTGAAGGTGGAGCGGCTGGCGAAGGACAAGGGCTGCACGCCGGCGCAGCTCGCGCTCGCGTGGGTGATGGCGCGCGGCCAGGACGTGGTCCCCATTCCGGGCACCAAGCGGCGCACGTACCTGGATGAGAACCTGGGGGCGCTCGACGTGAAGCTCACGGAGAAGGACCTGAAGGACATCGACCTCGTGGCGCCTCCGGGCGTCGCGGTGGGAGAGCGGTATCCGGCGGCGATGCAGCGCGTGCTGCCGCAGTCGCGCAAGTAGTCAGCCACGGGCCCGTGGGAGCTGCGCGTGCGGCTGCCACGGGCCACTGGCGCCCAGGCAGTAGCGACAGGTTGCGAGCGGCGTGTCCCGCTCCAGGTGGCCGAGCATCCGCTCCAGCAGCTCCGGGGCGTCGAGGCGCACGCCGTCGACTTCGGCCAGCGCGGGCATCTCAGGGTACGTGGGGCCGAGCACCGTGGCGACGTGGGGTGGCCGGGTGCAGGTGTAGAAGTGGCCCTGGTGGACCAGGTGGCAGCGGACCTTGAGCCAGCACTTCGCGTGGACGTCGCGGACCTGCGCGTCCGTGGCGAGGGGCGCGTCGGGGGTGAGCTGCTGGAAGGCGTCGATGTGCTTCACGGTGAGGTGGACGCCGTGCCGCTCGCAGCGCTCGGTGATGCGGGCGAGCGACTTCTCCGGCAGGAGCGCGGAGGAGTAGACGGACAGGGTCATCCGGTCCAGGCGCTCGTAGACGGCGTCGGGTGCGCTCTGGGCGAGGAAGCCGTTGGTCGTGACGGAGAGCTGCTCGGAGATGCCGGAGGCGCGGACGGCGTCGAGCACGCTGGCGAGGTCGGGGTGGAGGAAGGGCTCGCCGCCGGTGAGCTTGAAGATGTTGGGTTTGAGCACGCGCGCGAGCCGGGTGAGGTCGGCGCCGAGCACGGAGGGCTCCACGGCCCAGGCGGGCAGGTGGGGCGACAGGGGGCAACACTGCACGCAGCGCAGGTTGCAGTGGGTGACGACGTGCGTCTCCAGGGACCAGGTGAGGATTCGGCCGTCGTGCAGCTCGTAACGCACGGAGGGACTATAGCGGGGTTGCCGGGGGCCCCCGGGGCTTGCGACAGTCCCCGCGTGTCCGACGCCCCCGGCGACCCGAGCGGCCCGCTCGCCGTCCTGCCCTCCTACCAGCCGACAGCCGGGCCCCGGACGGGTGCTCCCGTGGAGTCGGTGTGGCGCATGGCGCCGACCCAGGGCCTGGAGCCCGCGTCTGTCGCGGCGTTCCTGCTGCACATCCTGCCGTCGCCCCGGAGCCTGTTTCGAGGCGTGAGCCGCATCGCACCGCCCCTGCCTCGCGTGCACCGGGAGTCGATGCCGTTGAGTTCGGACGAAGAAGAGGACGAGTCGCGAGCGCGTGCGCTCCTGGCCGCGTGCTCGGACGCCGTGGGCGCGCGGGTGGGCTCGGGGGCGAGGGAGGTGAGCCTGAGTGGCGGCGTGGACAGCGCGGTGCTGTGCATGCTGGCGGCCCGACATGCGGAGGGCCGGGTTCGGGCGTGGAGCATGGACGTCCACTTCGCTGACGAGGTGGAGCGGCGCAACGCCAGGACAGTGGCCCGGCTCGCGGGAGCGGAGCGAGTGGACGTTCCGATTCCGGATGCCCTGCTGCCGGACCTGTTCGAGCCCGCCGTCCTGGCCAACGAGAGCGCCATCCTCAATGCCCGAGCCGTGGCGAGCTTCGCGTTCTATGCGGAGGCGAAGAGGCTTGGGGCCTCGGTGATGCTCAGCGGTGCTGGCGCGGATGAAGTGTTGATGGGGAATCCCGAGGCACGTGATTCGGCACTCGCACGCATCGAGGAGGACCGACGACTCGCACGCACGGTGCTGCGCTCCGCTGTGGACAACTTGGGGAGGACTCCGGACGGGCCCTGGTCCCAGGAGGACGGCCCGGAGGTCTCCGACGAGGCCCGTTACGCTGCGTGGGTGCTGCGCGAGTTGGTGCTGCCTCCGGAACTGAGGGGCGCGCGGGCGCACGGACTCACCGTGCACACGCCCTATCTCGACTCGCGCTTCGCGGATGCGGCGCTCGCGCTGCCCGAGTCCTCCCTCTCGCGCGATGGAGTCGGCAAGTGGCTCTTCCGATACGCGGTGCGCGGACTGGTCCCCGATGAGGTCCGGCTGGCGCGCAAGACGCCACGCTATGGGCACACTGCGCTCTCCAGTCCCGTGCGTGCGCGCTGGCTGGAGCTGTACCGCGCCTGGCTGTCGGCCTCGCGACTGGAGCCGCTGGAGGTCATCGACCCCAAGGCGGTGCTCACGCTCCTGGAGCGCTACACGCGAATGGAGCCCGAGGCTCCGGAGGCGGGTGGCGTGGATCGCCTGTTGATGCGGCTGTGCTCCCTCGCCATGCTCCACGCGCACGCAGTGCACGGTTCCCCATGTCCCGAATCCTGATTGCGACCTCGCCCGAGAAGGGCCACATCAACCCGATGATGGGCGTCGCGCAGTGGCTGCGCCGCCTGGGCCACACCGTGGGTTGGCTCTGCATCCCCGAGCCCGCGCCACAGCTCGCGACGCTCGGAGTGGAGGTGCTGCACCTGCCCCACTCCGCGAGGGAGGCTCCCTTCATCGAAACCGGTGGCGAAGCCCTCGCCCGTCTGGTGCGCGACGAGGTGGCGCTGGGGAAGTGGATTCGGGGTCTGTTGCTGGACGCGGTGCCCACGCTCATCGAGCCCGTGCGCGAGGTGGTGCGTCGCTTCCGTCCGGACGTCATGGCGCTGGATGGGATGCAGTACGCGGCGGTGCTGGCCGCGCATCAGGAGCGGATACCGTGGGCGGGCGTGTCCTCCGCACTCTCGTTGCTCGAGCCCCTGGAGGACTACGGGCTGCGCCGCAACGTGCGAGCCCTGGCGAAGGAGCGCGCTGAGCTGTTCGCCCGACATGGCTTCGAGGCGAGCTTCCGCAACTGCGAGGCCCTCTCGCCCCTGCTCAACATCCTCTTCGCCACGGAGGCGTTCCTCGGCTCCGACGTGGACCTTCCGCTCGCCGGGCGATTGGTGGGCCCATCGATTCCGCCCGAGCCTCGGGGCGACGAAGTGGACTTCCCGTGGGAGCGATTGGGCTCGAAGCCCGTGGTGTACGTGTCCTTCGGCAGCCAGATTTCGTGGCAGCCCGCGGTGTTCCGCACCATCGCGGAGGCCGCGGCGCCCCTGGGTGTCACGGTGGTGTTGAGCGCGGGCGAGCTGGCGGACACGGAGTTCTCGCGCTCGTTGCCCGGGGACGTGGTGGCGGTGCCCTATACGCCGCAGCGACAACTCCTTCCGCGAGCGTCTGCCTTTGTCTCGCACGGTGGCGCCAACTCCGTGATGGAGGCGCTGACGGCGGGCGTGCCGCTGTTGCTGTTGCCTGTTTGCAATGACCAGCCCATCCAGGCGCACTTCCTCCGAGCGTCTGGAGCGGGGCTCACGCTGGAGCTGGACACGCTGACGGTGGAGGACTGCCGCGCCGCGCTTCGCCAGCTTCTGGAGCCGGGAACGCCGCTGCGCGCGAAGGTGGCCGCCATCTCGGAGTCGTATCAATCCCGAGACGGCGCGAAGGATGCGGCGGAGCGGATCGCGGGCCTCGCTGAGTGAGCGAGCTGTCGCGAGCGTGGACGGCCCGCCGTCACCATGCGACCGGTGTGACACCGCTGGAGGTGTGGAACCTCCCGGTATTCGGACACGAGCTGTGGGAGTTGCTCGGAGCGCCACGAGTGGAGGCGGACCGACGCGCCGGAGTGCCCGAGGCCCAGCTCGCGGAGCAACTGTTCCCAGCGCTCACAAGCGCCCTCGAACAACTGGTGCACCGGCATGCCGTGGACGCGGTGTGGCTGAGTGGAGGACTGGCCGGCCTGGAGGGCTTCGAGGTCGGGGTGGCGAAGGCGACTTCCAAGCTCGGGTGCCCCGTCTATGTGTCGGAGTCACCGCGCTTCGCGCCCGTGCACGCGGGCCTCGGGTTGGTGGCGGCGCGAACGCCGCTGGTGCTCGACGTGGGCCAGACGAGCATCAAGTGCGCGAGCCCGGGAGCCCAGCATGTCTTCGAGAGGGACCTCAACCAGCTGCCCCGCCTCTTCATCGGAATGCCGCGTCCCACGGATGGGCACCACATTGTCGTGGCGGTGCGCTTCATCGCCAACGCGCTGCGGACCTGTGCACGAGACCTCGGTGACCTGACGGTAGAGGGCCTGTGTCTCGCGCTTCCCTGTCCCCTGGATGAGGCCCTCGTTCCAGGAGGCTGCACGTATGGGTGGGAAGGTCACGCATCACTGGTGGCCGACATCCTGGAGGAAGCAGCCCTGCCAGGTGGTGGCACGGTGCTCGTGCTCAACGACGCGGAACTCGCAGCAGAGGCGGCGCGCATGGAGCTCCGAAAGCACAAGCACCGTCGCATCCTCTGCCTCACGCTGGGCTTCGGCCCGGGAGGAGCACTGCTCATTACTTCCACATCACCTGGCAAGTAGGACGTCCGCTCGGTGACCTGGTTCTGATAGCTTTCGCGGCCCATGCGAATCCCTCACGCGCTCTGGCTTTCGCTGTTCGCCGCGTCCTGGCTGGGCTGCTCCACTGCCAGCAAGCCGCCCATCCAGCAGGCCTGGGAAGAGGCGGAGCAGGAATGCGACGACCCTGGGAAAGACCAGTGCGTCACCCTCTTCTGCCTGGAAGACACCTGTGGCTTCTACCGCTGCGAGGACACGCCGGTAGAAGTCGAGCTGGCGCGCTTCCCTCCCTCGCGTCCTCCCGCGGCAGCAGCGGCGCCGGGCAGCGGCCCTCGGAGGAACTGGGGCGGGGCGCAGAAACTGCCTCCGGGCTCCATCATGACGTTCCCCAACTGGAACGGCGCCCCGACAGCAGTCATCCCTCCGTCACGGCAGCTCACGCCAGGGCGTTGGGAGAAGCATCATATCTTCCCTCAGTCAAAGGACCTGGCGGAGTGGTTCGCGCGCCAGCAAGTGAAGATCCACAACTACACCATGCCCATCCCGCTCTCCATTCATCGAAGGATTCATGACGGAACCCCGCGTGGAGGCGCCTGGAACGATGCATGGCGGGAGTACATGATTGCCAAACCGTTCGCCTCTCCGGAAGAGATTTTCAGGCACGCGGGAGAGTTGATTCATCGATTCGAACTCTTGGGCGGTCCGATCCAGCCCTACCATTCTCGTCCAGGAGCGTAGGCACGAATGAGTCGTTTCTATTGGGTCAATGAAGACAAGACCACCAGGGCCAAGCACGGGGGCTACCTCGACGCGGCGCACACGTGGGGGCTTCCCGGAATACGGTGTCACGCGTGCGGAGCCGCCTGGAGTGCCGTAGCCCACGACTTCCCCTCGCTTGACCTCTCGCAGCTTCCAGCAAATCGTGAGTTCCTCAAGCCAAGAGCCGAACCCTTCCCCGAGTTCGTGCGCCTTCGCGAATTGGTCCGGCCCCTCGTGCCGTCCCATGTCGAGCTGCCGCCTGGAACGAGCTTCGGTCCATTGAAGGGAAGCGCCGTTGGTGAGTTCGGGCCCATGGCCTGGCTGGGACCCAGACTTCTTCTGCGCCCTGACGTGCTGGAGCGCCTGCAAGCAGAAGGAGTGCGCGGAGTGATGGGCTGTCGCACGGAGCTGCGATTCCGCAAGAAGAACCCACCGGAGCTGCTGGAACTTCAGATCGAACCGCGCGGTCGGTTTCATCCAGACTGCATTCCCTCGGATGTTCCCCCGCCGTGCACAACCTGTGGCAGGCACGGCTTCGGACGCCCCGACGAACCCATCCTCGACGCAGCTTCGCTCCCTCAGGACCTCGACCTCTTCCGCGTGGGCAACTTCGCCACGATGATCATCGGCACCGAGCAGTTCATGGACGCCGTACATCGCCTCGGATTCGAAGGCATGACCTTCCGCGAGCTGCCGACACGCTGACCCTCATCCGTCCGGCCACGTGGATTTGCGCAGGAACCGGTCCTCGGGTGTGGCTTGTCACGAGCAGGGCTGGAGAAAGGAAGCATCCAGATGCGTCATGAGCCGGCGGGAAGATGGCTGTGCCTGTTGGGGCTGGTCCTGGCCTGTGGGCCGGGCATCGATGAACGGGACTCGCCGCCCGGGTACCTCCTTCGGGCGCCCCACACAGTCGTCGCGATGCCCATCGCCAACAACGGCGCGGACCCGGAGTTTGAGCTCATCATCCTGGGCATCGACTTCATCCCCGCCACCGCCGTGTACGTCCGACAGGTCGCCGTTCCGACCGAGTTCGTGAGCAGCACGGAGCTGCGGGCGCAACTGGACTCCGACCTCGTGGAAGGCCTTGCGACCTTCCCACTCGAACTCCGCGTGGCGCCCGGCACCCCACCCTTCTTCCAGGGCGCGACGTCTCCCACCTACACAGTGACGATGCCGGTCCGGTAGCACGCGAAAGGAATCCTTCCAGATGCGCCAGGATGTGACGCGAGGATGGCTGTGTCTGCTGTGGCTCCTCTGTGCCTGCGGACCGGGCCTCGATCTCCCTGTGCCCAGCCCTGAATCGGACGCGGGGACCCCGCCCGAGGAGGTGGCGCTCCCCTTCGTCACCCTGGGAGAGGTGGCCGTGACGGACGTGGAGGGCTCCGAGCTGAGCATGCGGGTGCTCGGCGCCGCCTTCTCCCCGTTCAGCATCGTGTTCGTGAACGGCCAGGCCATGACGACCCATTTCGTGAACGCCACCGAGCTGAGGGCCCTGGTTCCGTCCTGGTACGCCACCGCCACACCGGAGCTCTTCTTCGAGGTGCGAATCTACCGGGGCGACCCCACCTACAAAGGAGGCGCCAGGTCCGCCCGCGTCCCGTTCACCCTGCCCGCTCCCGAGCTGACCTCCGTGACTCCAGACTCCCTCGACTCGGAGCCCGCGGAGGCCGTTCAAATCACCGTCACGGGGAAGAACCTCGTGAAGGGCAGCCACGCCATCTTCCGCGACCAGGCCTATCCGTTGACGGTGACGAGCCTCCACGAAGGAAGCTTCTTTCTTCCACCGTCGGCCCTGAAAGCCCAGGCGGAGCGGGACGCTCTCGTCATCGAAGTCACGCGCCCACGCTCCGCGCGCTCACAGCCACTCCCCTTGACGTTGACGAGCCCCGTCCCGGAAATCACGGGCGTGTGGCCACCCACGCTGAACGCCGTCGACCTGCACCATGGCAATGCGGGCAGCGCCTCCGTCGACCGCATCATCGTCAGCGGGCTCCAGATGCGAGCCAATACGGTGGTGACGTGGAATGGCATCCCCCTGCACACCGAGGCATACGACAACAGGAACCGGGTCCATGCGACCATTCCCCGCACCGCTCGAGTACAGGCCGGCACCGTCCAGGTGGCGCTGGAGACTCCCGGCCCCGACGGAGGAAAAGCGTCCTCCCGCCATCCGCTTCGCGTGAAGTCCGAGCCCGTGCTGCATACCGTGGCACCGGCCTGGGTCCTCGCGGGCTCGGGGGAGGTCAGGTTCCAGCTCCGGGGCGAAGGAATGGGACAGGGGCTCCACGGGCAGCAGGTCGTCCACTGGAACGGCCACCGCCTGGAGCACTTCTTCGGTCCGGACTCACTGGGGATTTGGGAGTTCATCGTCCCCGCCGCCCTGCTGACCCAGTCCGGCACCCTCCCCGTGACGGTGACGCGCACGTTCGACGGCGCGGTGTCGGCGCCGCTCTTCGTCCAGGTGCTCGCCCAGGCCCCCGCGCCCATCGCCCGCTCTCTGCTGCCTTCGGTGTTGTCCGTCGGAGATGCGCCGGGCCCTCTCTTCGTCGATGGCGCCGGCTTCACCTCCCAGTCCGTCATCCTGCTGGACGGACAGGCACGCACCACCCGCCTTCACAGCCCGTCGCGACTGTCCACCCCGCTCCAGGCCGAGGACCTGACGACGAAGGGCATGCGCACCGTCACCGTGAGCACGCCCGCGCCAGGAGGAGGCACCAGCCTGCCTTTGCTGCTCGCGGTGCATGAGGAGCGGCCCAGGCCCGTCATCGACGAGGTCTTGAGCGACGTCGGGTTCCCCTATGCCCTCGCCGGGGCTGGCGTCCTGCGTCTGCGCGTCGAGGGCCTGGGCTTCAGCCCCCTCTCGGTTGTCCGATGGAATGGTCAACCGCTTCCCACCCGGTGGACGTGCGAGGCCTGGGGCGGCTGCACGGCGGGCCATGGCGAGCGGGCCACCCTGTCGGTGGAGGTCCCCGCCGACCAGGTGGCGCAACCCGGCGTCGGTCGGGTGACGGTGGTCAACCCGGGCCCTGGAGGCGGAGAGAGCGCGGAGGCGTTCTTCGTCCTCTCCGCGATGGGACAGCCCACGCTGCATCTGAGCCCTTCCTTGGTGGATGTGGGGATGCGTGACGACTTCAGGCGCCAGGTGCTCATCTGGGCGCGGGACTTCGGGACCAGCGCCCGGACCTTGGTCCTCTTCGTGAATGGCGAGGAGCGTGGGTTCAGCGGCGAGCCGAGCCTGCGCCTGAGCGACGAAGAGGTGTCGACTCCACGGGTCTACGAGATACGGACCCTCATCCAGGGCCATGGCATGAGTGCCCCCGCCCATCTGCGAATCCAGGGCGCCCTCCCACCGCACCTTCGGACGGTGGCACCGGGTGTCGTCTCCCAGGGAGAGTGGTCCGCCACGGAGAAGCGACCCCTCGTCGTGTCGGGCGGGAACTTCTTCTGGCCCCACAGCGACTCGCAGAGGACCTCGCGCACCACCCTGGACTGGGGAGACCAGTCGCAATCCCTCTCATATCTTGGGCCAGCGTGGCTGGTGGGCCAGGAGCTGGAGCAGGTGGGAATCCGCTCGCTGACGGTGTCGCGCGCCGCGGAAGGCGGTGGCGTGTCGCTGCCCGCGCTGCTCAACGTGGTCTCCGAGCGACCCGTGCCGCTGTTGACCCAGGTGGAGCCCATGAGCGTCCCGATGGGGGCGCCCGCGTTGCTGCTCCGAATCAAGGGGCAGGGCATCCACTCCGCCACGGTGTTGCGATGGAAGGACTTCCGTTCGAGCCTCAAGCCCGTGTTCATCTCGAACCCGGAGCCGGCGCACTACGAGGTGCTCCTCCCCGCCGGAGCGCTCGCGGAACCCGGAGGCGTGGACGTCACGCTGGAGACACCCGGGCCTGGCGGAGGGCTCTCTCCTCCCATCCGCGTCGTCGTCGAGGAGTAGTCCCAGGAGCCCCCCGAAAGGAGGGGTGACCTACCCGAACGGGCAGGTGAGCACCCTGCCCGGTTCGCCGATGTGGCGCGCCTTCGAGGCTTTTACCTTCCACCTCGAAAGGAACACGCCATGTCCACCGACTTTCTTCCTGCCCTCTCCCAATCTCTCGCCTCCATCGTGGAGCGCGCCTCACCGAGCGTCGTCCGGGTGGACGCTCGACGCCGTCGCGGCGCCACCGGCCTCGTCTGGAGCGCCGAGGGCCTCGTCGTCACCACCAGCCACGCCGTCGAGCACGAGGGCCCACTTCAAGCAGGCCTGTCCGACGGGCGCACCGTGTCCGCGGAGCTCATCGGCCGCGACGCCAGCACGGACGTGGCCCTGCTCAAAATCGATGCAACGAATCTCACTCCGCTCGCGCTCGCGCCCCTCGATGGCGTGAAGGTGGGCCACCTCGTCGTCACGGTGGCGCGGCCGGGGCGCACGGCGCGCGCCACGCTCGGCATGGTGAGCACGCATGGCGAGGGCTGGCGCACCCACGCGGGCGGACGCGTGGACCGCTACCTCGAGACGGACGCGGACCTGCCGCCCGGCTTCTCCGGAGGCGCGCTGGTGGACGTGGAGGGCCGCTTCGTCGGGCTGCTCACCGCGGCCTTCTCTCGCACCTCGGCGGTGGTCATTCCGCACGACACGCTGACGCGGGTGACGGCGTCGCTGCGCGAGCACGGAGGCATCCGTCGCGGCTACCTGGGCGTCGGGGCGTACCCCGTGAAGCTGCCCCAGCACCAGTGGGCTTCAGCCGGCGCGGAGGCGGGACTCATCTTCCTCTCGGTGGACCCGGACGGACCGGCGCACCGGGCGGGACTGCTGCTCGGCGACGTGCTGGTGAGCCTGGGTGGCCAGTCGCTGCACGGCGTGGAGGACCTGCTCGGCTACCTGGGGGACGAGAAGGTGGGCACCGCCGTCCCGGCGCGCGTGCTGCGAGCCGGCGAGGTGCGTGAAGTGCCCATCACCATCGGAAAGCGCTCGTGAGGAGAGGGGTGACGCGATGAAGCTGCTGCAACAGTTCTCGGATGACCTGGAGACGCTCGCGTCGCGCGCCTCGCCCGCGGTGGTGGGCGTGGAGCACGCACGGGGCCATGGCACCGGTCTCTTCCTCACACCGGATGGTTATGTCCTCACCAACCGCCACGTCGTCATGCGGGGCTCTCGCAAGCTGACGGTGCAGTTGTCCAACGGAGAGGAGTTGCGCGGCTCGCTGGTGGGCGGTGACGCGCCCACGGACCTCGCGGTGGTGCGCGCGGAGGGAGGCGACTTCCCGACGCTGCCGCTGGCCGCGCCGGAGACGGTGCGAGTGGGTCAGTTGGTCATGGCGATTGGCAATCCCTTCCGGCTGGAGCAGTCGGTGGCGCTCGGGGTGGTGAGCGCCGTCAACCGCAGCGTCACGCTGCCCGACGGCGTCATCCTGGAGGGCATGCTCCAGACGGACGCGGCCATCAACCCGGGCAACTCCGGAGGGCCGCTCATCAACACGCGTGGCGAGGTGGTGGGGCTCAACACGCTGGTGTTGCCCTATGCGCAGGGCATCGGCTTCGCGGTGAGCGCGACCACGGCGGCGTGGGTGGCCAGCCTGCTCATCCAGAGGGGAAAGGTGGAGCGGCGATTCCTCGGCATCGCGGCGGTGGCGGTGAACCTGGCCTCGGAGCATGCGCGCGACACGGGACAACCCCGAGCGGTGCGCATCCTGAAGGTGCAGGACGGCACACCGGCGGACGACGCGGGGCTCCAGCCGGAGGACCTGCTGCTGGCCATCAACCGTCGAGCCGTCGGCAGCGTGGATGACCTCCAGCGATTGATGGCCCTGGCCACCGACGAAGAGGTGTCACTGGACGTGCTGCGCAAGGGACGGCGCAAGCAGGTCTCCGCGCGCACACGGCCGCGCATCGAGCCCGTGGCGGCATGAGCAAGACGTGGCTCCGGGTGCACGCGGCCCGGAGCCACCCATCGTCCCTAGACGCGAGCCGAGTCGCCCTGCCCGGGACGGTCGTCCATCATCAGCTTGTCCTCGAAGCACCACACCCACGTCTCCCCCGGCTCGAACGACTGGATGACGGGGTGCTTCGTCTGGTGGAAGTGCTTCGTCGCGTGCTTGTTCGGCGACGAGTCGCAGCACCCGACGTGGCCGCACTCCAGGCAGCGCCGGAGGTGGACCCACTGCGCCCCCATCTTCAGACACTCCTCGCAGCCGTCGGTCCTCGCCTCGGGGTTGCCCGCCTGCTCGATGTGCTTGCACTCGGTCGCCATCGTTTCTCTCCCTGGTCATCCATCGCCCGCGGACAGGGTGTGCACGAAGGCCCCACCCATCCACGTGCCGGGCATCCATGCGACCAGGCTCTCGCCCTCAGGGTGGCTGATACCCATCGACCGAGCGGAGTGGCGCGACGGCGGCACACGTCCCACGCTTGAGCCGTATGCCTTCCGACACTTCTCCCGGCGAAACGACCGTGCCCTATGCCAGTGCGCGGGGACGCGGCGTGCTCCTGGCGAGCGTGCTCGGAAGCGGCATGGCCTTCCTCGACTCCACCGCCGTCAACGTGGCGCTGCCCGCGCTGGGCCGAGACCTCCACACGGGGATGACCGGCCTTCAGTGGGCCGTGGATGCCTACCTGCTCACCCTCGGTTCGCTGGTGCTCACCGGCGGCGCGCTCGGCGATGCGTGGGGACAGCGCCGCGTCTTCCTGCTGGGCGTGGTGGGCTTCACCGCCATGTCAGTGCTGTGCGGCCTGGCGCCGAACGCCTGGACGCTCGCCCTCTTCCGGGCCGCGCAGGGCATGGGCGCGGCGCTGCTGGTGCCAGCGAGTCTCGCGCTCCTGCGCACCTCGTTCCCCGAAGCGGACCGACAGCGCGCGGTGGCCGCGTGGGCGGGCCTGTCCGGCGTCACCACCGCGCTGGGGCCACTGCTCGGAGGCTGGCTGGTGGACGTGGCCTCCTGGCGACTGGTGTTCTTCCTCAACCTCCCCCTGGCGGCGCTCACCGCGTGGGCGACCTTGCGCCACGTGCCGGATGACCGGCCCACGGGCGCTGCACGCAAGCTCGATATCGCCGGCTCGGTGACGGCCGCGCTGGGACTCGGCGGTGTCATCTACGCGCTCATCGAAGGACCCGCGCATGGCTGGTCCGTGTTCCCCGTACTCGCCGCCGTCTTCGGCGCGGTGCTGCTGGCCGCGTTCCTCTTCATCGAGTCGCGCGCACCCAACCCGATGTTGCCGCTCGGACTGTTCCGCTCGCGGACCTTCTCCGGTGCGAACCTCACGACGCTGACAGTGTACTTCGCGCTGGGCGGCGTGGGCTTCCTGCTCATCCTCGCGCTGCAGCAACAGCTCGGATACTCGGCGCTCGCGGCGGGCGCGTCCCTGCTGCCCATCACCGTGATGCTGCTGTTGCTCTCTCCGCTGGTGGGAAGGCTCGCGGGACGCATCGGCGCCAGGCCGTTGATGACGGCGGGGCCATTGCTCGCGGGCGTGGGCATGGCGCTGCTCACGCTCATCCACCGCGACGGAAGCTACGTGGGCACGGTGCTGCCGGGAGTGCTCGTGCTGGGCCTGGGCTTGAGTCTCACGGTGGGGCCGTTGACGGCGGTGGTGCTCGGCGCGGTGGAGGACCGGCACGCGGGCATCGCCTCGGGGGTGAACAACGCGGTGGCGCGCATCGCCGGACTCCTGGCGGTGGCGCTGCTGCCGCTCCTGGGAGGACTCGCGAACAAGACGGGTGACGCGTTCCTCCAGGGGACTCGTGAAGCGCTGTGGGTGTCCGCGGGGCTGTGCGTGCTGGGCGCCCTGTGCTCATTCCTGCTGTTGCCCAGGGATGTCGGCCGGGTGAAGGGAGGGCCGCCTCGAGCCGAGGATGCGCATCGGCACGGACGGCCTCACCCGAAGAACCCCTTGCATGCCTGACGTGGGGTCTCGTCCAGCGTCATCACCCGAAGCGAGGCTTCAACCATGAGCAGGCTGACGACCTAGCCGTCGTAGCGCTCCTTCTCGCTGATGCTGACCTGCTCGTATTCGAGTTCCTCATCCTCGTCGCGGCGTTCGGGTCCCTCCTCCTCGTCGCTGGCCTCGCGTTGGAGTTCCTCGTCCTCTTCCTCAGTGCGTTCGTCGTTCTTCAGCGGGTCGCTCTTTATCTCAGACATCGCTTTTTCTCCCTTCCCGAAGAAGGTCCGGCGGACGGCTGGGCATGACAAGAGACCCGCGCAAGCCCGGCATGAACACGAAGGGCCCTCCTCCCTGGGGGAAAGAGGACCCTCGGCACCATGCTCACCTCAACGGAAGTAGGGCGAGCTGGCCACTTCGATGCGGCCCAAGAGCTCCATCGTCCCGAGTCTCTCCTCTCCACTGAGCGTCGGCAGTCGCGCCGTCAGCTCCGTGTGCACCTCTTGCAACACGCCATAGGCCGCGAGCGTCTGGTGCGTCTTCAGGAGAGCCACCATGACCCGGCGAACGGGGAAGGTCCGCACCCCATCGACGTTCAACAGGATGCCGCGCACGTCCGCGAACAAGGCTTGCGTGTATGCGGGCGTGGTCGGAGGAGGCTTCAACAGATGGACCTGCCCACTGCGCGTATCCAGGTAGAGGTAGCTGAGGATGCGGCGAGCCAGGTCATTGGCACGGGCCGCGTACGCGGCACCTTGGCCCGCGGGAATCTGGAGGGGTGGCCGCACCTGCTCCATGAGGACGTCGTAGGCCTGGGCCTGCTCGCTCGCGTCCCCAGCCCTGACGAAGAGGTCCAGTGCGGAGAGGTTCGAGCGGAACTCGCCGCCAACAGGTGCACCACTCAGCACCTGCCCCACCACGACCCGCATGTTGGGCGTGTGAAAGCGCGTCAACGGGTCGTCGTAGCGGTCGTAGTGGAAACAGGCAGGGTCCTCCCAGACCAGGATGTCCTGGTCCGTGCAGAACAAGTCCGTGGGCAGCTCCGTGGACAGTCCATAGAGGTAACGCACCGCCGCCACGTCATACGTGCCAGGCGCCGTCACGTGAAGGGTATCGGGCATGGCGGCGTAGTCCATGACGGTGCTCGAGCGCGGCGTATTGGGCGTGCCGTCGTACACCCGTGACCCATTGAAGTTGTGACGCAGGCCCAGCGTGTGCCCCACCTCGTGCAGCATGATGTATGTGACGTAGCGCTCCACTTTCTCGTGCGTGGTGAGCGGAGATCCCTCGGCGATGACCTCCTCAGGGGACACCTGGGCGGAAAAGCCTGAGTGGAAGGACGCCGCGTCCAGCTCACAGGCGGGCTCGTGGGTGAATCCGCCCCAGGACAGACGAGGCCTCGAGCTTTCCTCACGGGCGTTTCGAGAAGAGCGGGCTTCCGGCGTCCCCGCGAAGAACGCCTCGGCATCATGAATCATGGCGGCGTTGATCAAGATGGTGGCCCTGCGGACCTCGCCCGTATTGGGATTCGAGCTCCAGTCCGCGACAGCCCCACCGCCGCTGATCCCGGGGTCGTAGATGGCGAAGTTCTTGTCATCCTCTCCGATGTCCATTCCGGTGTCGCCCAGCACGGCCTCGAAGACCTTGAAACCGAACACCGCGTTCCAGCCTTCGATGCCTCGCCTCACTGCGCCCACGATGTCGGCATCCCGGTAGCGAGCGTCCTCCTTGAGCGACAGGAAAGTGGGGGTGATGAACCAGCGGATGGGCTTCATCCCAGGACGGATGTTCCACTTGACGGCCATCTGCTCCACTTCCCCTGTGTTGGGGATGAAGCGTCCCTCGCCGAGGAAGTAGTGCGGTCGCTCCGGAGCTGGCATCTCCGTGAAGCCCTCGCCTTCCCTGTACTTGCGCAGTGCCATGGACAACGTGCCCGCTCCACGGAAGTGATTCGGCTCCAGGTAGTCGCCGCGGTCGTCGGGGAGCGACATGTACCCGGTGAAGACCTGCTCGAACAGGACTCCATCCGAGACACGACGGAAGCGCTGGGAGAAGAGCAGCTCGAGCGTGAACCCGATTTCCGCGGTCCCATACCAACGGTCACCGAGGATGCCGACCCGGTTGAGCCCCGCCGCTGGGTCGATGAGCACGTACTGGTCCGAGCCCGGCAAGCGATTGAACGGAGTGTGGTTCGTCACGATGGGATACGCCTCCACCAACGAGTCCGGCTTGAAGATGTCGTTCCTCACCAACCCGTCGCGGGCATCGAAGAGATAGAGCCTTCCATTCTGCTCGTGGAAACGCACCACGCGCGGATTGAGCACCACGGGGAAGCCGAACAAATCGGGTTCGGCGTTGAGCTGTCGGAGCGTGGCGGACAGGAACCAGCGCTGCTTCAGCTCGCTCTTGCGGATGGCGAGGTAGAACGTCCGCCCCGTCGGGTCCACCACTCCGTCGAGCCTCTGCGTCACCTGCGTGTGTTGCTCGGAGGTCAGCTCGCGGGGAACTTCGATGAAGTCCTCGCCCAGGACAATCGCGGACCCCGGTGCCTCGGGCCCGTTGCGCGTGCGCTGGGGCTCACTGCATCCGATGCCCAGTGACGCGGCCAGGACCAGAGCGGCCACCCATGAGCGGCGCGCGGGGGATTCGTATCTCCACATGACGGTGCATCTCCACACCGGGAGAAGGAGTGAGGCACGTCCAACCCCAGACACGGGAAGACACCCCAGCCCTGCCCCCGGCGGTGCCAGGCAAGGGCGCACTTTCATTGCCACGGTCATCGAGTTGCAATCCATGCCGGAGCAATCGCATCCGGGCATGGTTGCTCCGCGGTCAGTGGACTTCGCGGTCCTCCCACCGTGCTGCTACCCGCGCGCGAGCGCGCGACTCCAGACGCACGAAGGGCCCCCTTCCCAGCGGGAAGAGAGCCCTCGTCACAGCCTGGCTGTGTCCGTCGTGCGCTAGCTCTTGTACTTCACCGAGCAGCCATACGGCGTGGTGGTGGAGGCGGGCACCGGCTTGCCGTTGAGCACCGCGTCCACGGTCGTCTGCACGTGGTTGACCTTCTTGTCGTTCTTGCCGCGCGGGTCGTCATCGATGGCGCCCGCGTAGCGGACCACGCCCTCGGTGTCGATGACGTACATGTGCGGCGTCGTCTTGGCGCCGTACGTCTTGCCCGTCGCGCCGCTGGCGTCCTGGAGCACGGGGTACGTGAAGCCCTCCGTCTTCTTCCACGTGGCGGACTTCTCCGGCGTGTTGTGCGCCGTCGAGTCCACCGCCAGCCACACCACCTTCTTGGCGTCGAAGCCCTTCAGCGTGTTGGCCATCGTGTCGGCCTGATAGTGGCGCTGCACGAAGGGGCACTCGGGGTTGGTCCACTCCAGCACCACCACCTTGCCCTTGTACTGCGACAGCGAATGCTCCTTGCCCGTCTCGTCCTTCAGCGTGAAGGCCGGGGCCGGCTTGCCGACCTCCGCGTCCGCGAAAGCGGGGACACCCACGAGAACCGAGCCGAGCGCGAGAGCGGTGAAGACCTGCTTCATGGCGTTCCTCCTGATTGGGCACTGCTTGACTGCGGATGACTGCGTTTCAAGGCCGAGGGAATCCAGCGGCGCACAGCACTTTCGAGCCGTCCTGCCGGCGCAGCGGCGAGCACTCCGACGCGCGCTTCACCGAGTCCACCACCGCGTCCACCGTCAACAACTCCTGCAACACCTCCGGCTTGTCCGGCGCGCCGGGGCTGAGCACCAGGTACATGGGCACGCCCGCGCGGCCATGGTCCGCCAGCCGCGCTGTGATTCGCGCATCGCGGCGCGTCCAGTCCGCCACGAAGAACGCCACCCGGTGCTCGGTGAAGGCCGCGCGAACCTCCTCGCGCGACAGCACGGTGCGCTCGTTGAACTTGCAGGTGAGGCACCAGTCCGCCGTGAAGTCGATGAACACCGGCTGCCCCGCCGCCAGCGCGGAGGCCACCGCCTCGTCACTCCACGGCTGCGCCTGCGCCACCGTGGAAGACGCCCGAGCCGCCGGCGCCGCCTCCTCGAAGCGCAGCGCCGCCACACCCGAGCCCACCAGCACCAGCGCGGCCACCGCCAGCGTGCCCCACCGGCGCCCTCCCTCCTGGAGCTGCGACTGGCCATACACCCACGTGCCCAGGCCCACCGCGACGAGGAAGGCCAACAGCCGCGCCATGCCGTCCACCCCCGCCAGCCCGCCCATCACCCACACGAGCCACACCGTCGTGCCCAGGAGCGCGAAGCCCAGCACCTGCTTGAAGCGCTCCATCCACGCGCCCGGCTTCGGCAGCTTCTTCGCGAGCCCCGGCACCAGCACCAACAGACAGAAGGGCAGCGCGAGTCCCAGGCCCAGCGCGGTGAAGACAGCGAGCACCGTGAGCGGACCCGCCGCGAAGGCGAAGCCCACCGCCGTGCCGAGCAGCGGCGCCGAGCACGGCGTGGCCAGCACCACCGCGAGCACGCCCTCGCCCGCGCTGTGAAGCAGGCCGTGGCTCTGGTCCACCTTGCCCGCCAGCGCGGTGCCATCCATGCCCACGTTGAAGACACCGAAGAGGTTGAGGGCGAACGCCACCAGCACCGCGCTCACCGCCGCGACGAACAGCGGCTCCTGGAACTGGAAGCCCCAGCCCACACCCGCGCCGCCCGCGCGCACCGCCAGCACCGCGCCCGCGAGCGCCAGCATGCTCGCGACGATGCCACCCGCGTATGCCGCCGCGTGCGCGCCCACCCGGCCCTGCTCCTGGCGCACCATGCGCGTGAAGCCGTACGCCTTGAGCGCCAGCACCGGGAACACGCACGGCATCAGGTTGAGCAGCGCGCCGCCCAGGAACGCGAACAACAGCGCCATGCCCAGGCCCATCGTCGACTCCGCGGGCGCGGCCTTCGTGGCGCTCGACACCGGCTTCACCGCCGCGAGCGAATCCTTGATGGAGGGCGCCTTCGCCACGACGGGCGCAGCCGCCGCGCCCACGGTCGCCGCGAAGGGCGCCATGGGCACGTCGACTTCCAGCGCCTGATAACCGGTGGCCGCGGTCCCCAGGCGAAGCACGCCCTTGAGTCGAGGCTCGGCCTTCGGTGCATCCGGCTCCGCCTTGCCCTTCAGCGCGAAGCGCCCCGGAGCAGTCTGCGTGAGCGTCAACTTGTCCACGCCGGGGATGCGCTCGGGGACGAAGGCGTCCGTCTCCGAGGAGGGCACCGCCGCGCCACCGGGCAGCGACACCGTGAAGGTGCCGGTGAACTCCTGGCCCGCGGTGAGCTGCTTCACGTCCAGCGCGAGCGCGGCGGTGTGGCCGGTGTCCGCCACCGGGCGAGGCACCCGCGCCTTCGCCGCGTCGAACGTCGGCGTCGACTCCGCGTCCACGAGCGTCGTCGGCCCGAGGGGAATCGAGCGCGTGAGCATCAGGTCGGCGGGGATGCAGTGCACCTCGCACACCAGCGCATTCACCGCGGCCGACAGGTTCAGCGCGCCGGTGGCCTGTTCGGAGGCCGTGGCCTGCGCGAAGAGGAGCACCTCGCCGTCATAGCCGTGGGTGACGATGAAGCCGTCGGGCGTGCGGAAGGTGTTCGGAAAGGGCCACTGGAGCGCGCCCACCGTGGTGCCCGGCGTGTCCCAGGTGATGTCTGTCTCCAGGCCGGAGTCGCCCGGGTTCTTCCAGTAGATGTGCCAACCCGGGTCCAACCGGAAGCGCACTCCCACGCGAAAGGTGTCTCCGGGCTTCACCTGGGTGGCATCCACCAGCAGCGCGGCCTCCAAGCGCGGGTTGCCCTCGTCGGGCGCGCCCGTGGCCACCGCGGACGGAGGCAGCGCCGCCTGCGCCTGCGCCACCGCCGCCACCAGCCACATGCCGATACCGCCCGCCAGGGCGAGCCTCTTGGACACCGAGTGCTTCATGCGTCTCCCGTTAACCCACCCGAAGCCGGCTCGCCAGCATCCGACGGGCCCCGCTTCCGAGGGAGAACCTTCCAGGCAGGGGGACATTCCCCGCGCCCGCCCGCGCCTGGGGCGTGCGACGGACCGTGGGACACCCCGGGTGACGCGGCGTGGACACCCAGGGCCGCACCGGACAGGTGGGCAGCCGGGCGACCCGTGTAGGAGAGACTCAGTCCTCCGACTTCCAGGGGGACAGGGCAGGCAGCGGAAGCGCGGGGCCCACGCGGCTCAACGTGACGCGGGAGACCTCGGAGTGCGCGCGGCGCATCACCAGCGCCTGGGGCTGCGCGGCGCGGCGCTCGACGATGCGGCGCAGGTCCGCCAGTCGCTCCATGTGTCGCTGCGGCGGAACTTCCTGCGAGCCCAGTCGCGCGAGCTTGTAGAGAGCGAGGTCCGCGGTCTCCAGCGCCGCCTCCGCGACGGACTGCTGGCGGCGGCCCAGGGCCTTCCAGGCGGCGGCCTCGGCGGCCACCAGCTCCAGCTCCGCGGACACCGCGCGCACGAAGCGGCCCTCTTCGCTGTCGGGCAGCACGCGCGCCACCGGTACGGGCAGGCGCCGTGTATCGGTGCCCTCCATGTACGAGGTCGTCACGCCCAGGCTCCAGTCGGCCGCGTTCAGCTTGCCGGCGAAGAGGACGCGGCGCGGGAAGGACTGGGATACCGCGCCCAGGGACGCGCTCATGGCGTCGCCCTCGACGCGCGAGGAGTAGCGGTGGCGGCAGCGCAGCTCCGAGAAGCCCGAGGGCAACACATACACGCGCGCGTCCGAGCCCACCTCGCCGAACAGCTCCGCGGACAGCGAGCCCACCGCCTGCGGCAGGCCCTCCGGGTCATCCACGTGGACAAAGCCGGTGCCGGAGGGGCCAGTGAGCGCCTCCAGGATGTCGGGCAGGTAGTGCCGCCCCAGTCCCAGCGCGTGCAGCACGACGCCGGACTCCACGACGCGCGCGCCCAGCGTCTTGAACTCGGAGAGGTGCGAGGGGCCGACGGACGGCTCGCCATCCGTGAGCATCAACACTTGCGGACGCGCGCCGGGGACGAGCACGCGGCGCACGGCCTCCGCGCCCCGCTCGACGGCCTCGTGCAGCGCGGTGCCCTCACCGGACTCCAGCCGTGACAGCGCCTTGAGGAACGTCGTCTTGGCGGCGGCGTCCATCGCGCGCACGGGCAACAACTGCTCCGGCTCCGCGTCGAAAGTCAGCAGGCCCAGGTAGTCGCGAGGACTGGCGCGCTCCACCAGGGACTGCGCGGCCTGCACGGCGGCGAGCAGCGGGACACCGCGCATGGACGCGCTGCGGTCCAGCACCAGGTTCGCCGTCACGGGGGCGCGAGGCGCGTCCGCGTCCGCCTCCAGCGTGACGAGCAGCAGGACTTCGCGGCCGTTCTCCCCGTCGCGCTCCACTGCCAAGGCCGTCTGCTTCATCCGTGCTCCCGCGCGCTCTCACGAGACATCCTGCCGCGAACCGCCCCGTGAGCGACGACGTCCCTCACGACCGAAGTCTCATGGGCCACAACACCCGAAGGCATGCATCCGCAGGGGAAGGCTTCCACGTCGAGGATGTGGGCAGATACACCTCGGAAGCAAGAGGTAGCGCCCTTCACACCCGACGTGGGGGTAGATCCTGACCGCGTGCGGGGGGGCGACTAGCGAGTCACGCCACAGGCCGCGCAGTGCCGCGCTTCGGGCGTCCGGAGCGGCTTGCCGCAGTGCGCACAGGGCGGCCCATACTGACTGAGCCGGTGGTGCATCACCGCGTTGGCGTTCGTCTCGCGAAACCCGGTGAGCCGCTCGTACTCCTCACACACGGGCCGGAACCGCTCCTCGATGATGAAGCGCCGCTCCGCGCTCGGCGCCTCCGCCGGGCTCCGTGGAGAAAACGCCGCCCGGTACAGTCCGGCGACCCGCGCGAACTCCTCCTCGTCGAGCATCGGCACGTCCAACTTGCAGCGCCAGCACCACAGCACCTTCATCCGAGCCTCCCGCCCCACGCGCGCGCATGCGGAAGCTTCGCGCACGACGCCAGGGCGCGCTCAACGACGACAGCCTGAAGGAGAAGATGACGGGCGCCCCGGACACCGGGCGTCACCGGGAAAACACCGGCCCGGGAGCCACCCACTCAGGGCGCCACCGCACGAGCCGAACCACCAGTACGAAAGAAGCGCCCCCGCGCATCCGCGGGCCGCGGGGGCCGCGAATCACTCCGCCGCGCTCCAGCCGCCCCACTTCTCCTCGGAATAGCCCCACATGCGGCCACCAGGAGAACCATCCACGGAAATCACGGACTCACTCTCACCATCTTCGGCGAGGTCCACATACGGCAGCCCTTCATCGTCCATGTAGGTGGTGTCATCGTGAACCATGTCCGACTCCTTTTGGGCGCTCCGCTTCAGGGAAGGTGGACGGCCTTTCGGCTCGCCTCCTCGTGGGCGCCCCCCTGTTCGGTCCGCGTGGGTCCGCACGATGCGGTGCCCGGCTCAAAACTCGTTGACCGATTTACCGACCATGGTGACCATGTCGCCCCGCGTTGTAAAGCCCTTGGGGCATCAAAGTTCCATCCCTCGTTCCGGCCCCTCGCCTGCCCGCCCGCCCTCCAAGCTTTGTCCCAATTATTTCAGTGGGTTGAGAAGAAGTTCAGTGCCTGACAGGCTGCGAGGCCGTCGTACAAGGTAGGTCGGACTGGCGTCGGAGGGAACCACACAGCAGTCAACACCGCGGCATTTTCAAGGCGGTAGCCTGACAGTGCGGGTGTCAGTAAATCCGTGGAGCGAGCAAGCTTGCTCGCTCGTGGCGCTGCTTCCGTGCTTCAGTCCCGGACACCCCGCCCGCTCAGCGCTTGATTCGAGAATCACCCCTGTTAGGGTTGACGGGCACTCCAGTTTTGCCGCGTCGCGGCAACGGGCCTTCCGCCGCGTCCCCCCAGAGGTCCTCCGAGTCCCAATGAGTCCCATCATCACCGGCCTATTGCTTGCCATCGCCATCCCCATCTTCGTGATGACCATGTCTGGTCGCGTGGGCGTGTTGCTCGCGATGAAGAAGACGGAGAACCGGCTCGACAACATCCCGCTGCGCATCAAGCGGCTCGTGCTCTTCGGGCTCGGTCAGAAGCGCATGGTCGACCCGGAGGAGTTCACCCCGGGTTTGATGCACGTGCTCATCTACGCGGCCTTCATGGTGCTGCAGATTCGCACCATCATGATGTTCGCGATGGGCTTCTCGTCCGGCGCGCTGGAGCTCTTCACCGACCTGAGCCACCCGTTCTGGATGGACAACGGGGCGCTGCTGGGCGCCTACCGTGGATATCTGCTGATCAAGGACCTGGTGGCGGCGCTGGCCCTGGTGGGCTGCGGCTACTACGTGTGGACGCGCTGGAAGGTGAAGCCGGACCGCATGTCCCAGTCCTGGGAGGCGTACCTCATCCTGGGCTTCATCTCCGGGCTGATGGTGTCGGAGTTCATCTTTGGCGGCAGCCACATGGTGGCGGCGCAAGCGGCGGCGCAGCAGGTGCCCATGGGCGCCACGCAGGTGCCCGCGGCCCCGTCAGCGCTGGTGTGGTGGGAGCCTGTCACCAGCCTCGTCGGCATGGTGATGATGCCCCTGGGCCCCACGGCCGCGCACGTGCTGGGCATCGGTGGTTTCTGGCTCCACCTGGTCATCGTCCTGGCGTTCCTGAACTTCCTGCCCATCGGCAAGCACTTCCACATCATCACCGGCCTGCCCAACGTCTTCTTCCAGCGCACCCACTCCACCGGCAAGCTGCCCACGCCGAATCTGGAGAAGGAGGAGTTCGGCACCGCCACGGTGAAGGACCTCACCTGGAAGCAGGGCCTGGACTTGTACTCCTGCACGGAGTGCGGCCGCTGCCAGACACACTGCCCCACGTACATCACCGGCAAGCCGCTCACGCACAAGGCCGTCAACCAGGACCTGAAGCATTGGATCTGGGACCACGAGCAGTGGGTGGAGGAAGGCTACGGCCCCAACCGCATCAAGGAGCCGCTGCAGGAGATTGTCGGCGGCGCGCTGAGCTCCGAGACCATCTGGGCCTGTACCAGCTGCGGCTGGTGCGAGCAGGCGTGTCCGGTGTTCATCGAGAACGTGCCGCGCCTCATCGACATGCGCCGCTACCAGGTGCAGGTGAAGGCGGACTTCCCCCCCGAAATCCAGCGCGTGTTCGAAGGCATGGAGCGCCAGGGCAACCCCTGGGGTCTGGGCCAGGACCGTCGCGACGAGTGGGCCGAGGACCTGGCGCTGCCCACGTGGGGTGACGACGGCGGGCCGTACGAATACCTGTTCTTCGTGGGCTGCGCGGGCAGCTACGACGACAAGCAGAAGAAGGTCAGCCGCTCGCTGGTGAAAATCATGCGGGAGGGGGGCGTGAGCTTCGCCACGCTGTCCAAGCAGGAGATGTGCAACGGCGACTCCGCGCGCCGCATGGGCAACGAGTACCTGTACCAGACGATGGCGAAGACGAACGTCGAGTCGTGGAACTCGATGGGCGTGAAGGCGGTCATCACCCAGTGCCCGCACTGCTTCAACACCATCAAGAACGAGTACCCGGAGTTCGGCGGCGAGTACCGCGTCATCAATCACACGGAGCTCATCAACGAGCTGCTGCGCGAAAAGCGCATCAAGCTGTCCGCGGTGATGAACACCAAGCTGACGTACCACGACCCCTGCTACCTGGGCCGGCACAACGGCGTGTATGACGCGCCCCGCGAAGTGCTCAAGTCCATCCCTGGGCTGGAAGTGGTGGAGATGCAGCGCAGCAAGCGCGAGGGCTTCTGCTGCGGCGCCGGTGGCGGTCGCATGTGGATGGAGGAGCACATCGGCACGCGCATCAACCACAACCGGTTGAACGAAGTGGCGCTGACGCTCAAGCACGCCGAGGACCCGACCACGCCGTTCCCCAACGCCTCGGACAAGAAGAAGCCGGGCATGGTGGGCGACTACAAGGAGAAGGGCGGCACGGGCATCGTCGCCGTCGCGTGTCCCTTCTGCTCGACGATGCTCGGCGACGCGGTCAACGACACCGGCCGCGAGGAGAACATCAAGGTCAAGGACATCACCGAGCTGGTCGCCGACGCGCTGGAGGTCCGCAGCGGCGCGGCCAGTGGAGTGGCTCCCGGTGCGACGCTGAGCGCCAAGCCGGAGTAGCGCACGCGCGAAGCAGACAAGAGGGCCCTTTGGCTTCCACCGCGAAGCCGAAGGGCCCTTCGTCGTTTCAGGCGCTCACTTCACCCACTCCAGGAGGAACGTGCAGGCGGAGCCCTCGCGCGCGACGATGGAGACACGAGGCTCCTTCGCGCCGGAGAGGGTGAGCAGGAACTCCAGGACGCCGACGTAGTAGTGGGGCCTGTCGTTGATTTCGCTGAACCACAACTCCGCGCGCCCGGGAGAGATGGCCTTCACCTGCGTCTCCACGTAGTTGTCCGTGCCGCGAAAGCCCCGGTTGAGCTGGAACAGCATGAACTGCGGCCCCAGCGCGCGAGCGCCCACGCCCAGCATCCGGCCGAGCACCGTGGCCAGCAGGCCCTCCATCACCGCGTGGCCCAACAGGCGCCAGGCCTCCTCGAGCGGTTTGTCCGGCCACAAGTCGCGCAGCACGATGTGCTGCCAGCGCAGCCACGAGGCCAACGGATACGTCGGCAGCAGCGGGACGGACAAATCCAACCCCGCCTCGCGCAGCAAGCGCCACGCGTCCTCGGACAGGCGGTCCTTCAGCGCAATCTGGAAGAGGCCCTGCACCGTCCCGCTCAGGACGATCTTCGGCTCGGACGTCGCCATGCGGTGACTCCTCCGGGGGCTCGACATCAGGCCGGCACGCGCGCCTCCCCGGAAGGCACCGCACTTCCACCGGCGCGAGGTCTCACTTCGAAGCGAGGGCGGACCGTACGCGCGACCTCTCCCTCACGGTGCGGGGCCACTCGGGCGTGGAGGCTGGTGAACGCCGCGAGTGTCCGGACACGGACGCGTGCTCAGGGCTTGCGTTGCTTTTCCGAACGCAGCGCCCGCTCCAGCCGCTTCGTGGGTCCGTCATCCCCGAGCTTGCCCGTCACGTACGCGCCCGCGGACGCGAGCTTCCGGCGGAAGTCGTCCTTGGGCGGGGTGGTGGGCGGAGAGGCCGTGCCCGGGCCGGTGATGGCATCGGAGCGCAGCAACAGGGGCACCATGGAGCGCTCGTCCTCCGTCGCGCTCTCCCAGAGCACCGACACGCAGTTCGAGCTGCCATGGGCGGCGGCGATGATGACCGCGGACTCGCCGATGCGGTTCGTAATCGTCGCGTCCGCGCCCGCCTTCAGCAGCAGCTCCACCAGGCCGGTGTGTCCCTCCCGCGCCGCCACCATCAGCGGTGTGAGTCCCTCGTCATCGAACGGGTCGGGGTGCTCGCCCGCGTCGAGCTGGGACTTCAAGGACTCGCGGTCACCCGCGAGCACGGCATCGAAGAGGGACATGGCAGCCTCCTGGCGGCGGATAGCATCGCGCCTCGGGGACGCGGATGCCAGGGGACCTGAGCGCCTGGAGACAGGACTACAGCGGGCCGTACGAGGGCTCGGCCGCGCTGGGCACCGCGAGCGTGACGGAGTTCGACGGCGCCGCGCTCACGGTGGAGCGGTAGATGCCCGGGTCCCCACCCGCCGAGTCGACGAAGAGGAAGCCGACCTGGCTCGCTCCCGTCCACACCGGCCAGGTCTCCTGCGCGCTCGCGCCGCCGTAGCTGGTGACGCGTCGCAAGGTCCCCAGGTTCCCTCGTCCGCTGAGGGTTCCCACATAGGTGCGCACGCTGCTCGAGGAGCCACGTCCGTCCAGCGCCACCTGCGAGCCGTCCGGCGACACCGCGACACGGTTGGCCACGGCCACGACGTCATTGCCCAGCGACGAGTAGATGATGGCGCCTCCGGAGACCGGCACGTACGCCACCTGGTTGAGCTGCTGGAGCCCGCTGCCGGAGGGCGCGACGACGGCCGTCCCATTGGGGACGAAGGACGGCGCCCCAAAGCCGACGGGGAGGTTCGGGGTGAGCTCCTGGAAGCCGCTGCCGTCGGTGTTCACCCGCCCCAGCGAGGTGAGGGAGCTGTTGCCGGGAGAGAAGACGAAGACGACGCTGCGGCCGTCCGGGCTGAAGGTGGGCGTGCGGAAGTTGGTGCAGCCGCGCGCGCAGGCCGCGTCGTTCTCGGTGAACAGCGTGGCCACGGTGCCGCCAGTGGTGGGCACCGTCAGCAGGGACGTGCCGCCGCCGCGCTGGACGAAGACGATGCTGCGGCCATCTCTCGACACCGAGGGCCAGTAGGCGCCGCCGGTGCTGGTGAGCCGCTGCGGGCTGTTGGGGTCTCCCGCGTCATCCACCACGAAGACGTTGCGGTCGTCCTCGCGCACGAAGGCGAAGCCCTTGCTGAACCGGACGTCGCCCGCGCCGCCGCCGCCGCCGTCATCCTCGAACGGCTCGCACCCGCCCAGCAGCCCCACCGCCAACAACCCACCGACGAAAAACCGCTTCCCCGTCATCGCAGTCGCTCCACGTCACCGGCCCGGTTGAGAGCCCCGCACTACAGGGCGCGCCGGGTCGGACGTCAACGCGAGTGACGGCATTCACGGGCACACCCGCGCGGCGACTTCAGCGGTTGAGCTTGACCAGTTCGTTGCGGCACTGGTTGCAGAGCGAGAGCTGCTTGCGGTCACAGTCCTGCGGAGACTGCGCGAAGAACATCACGCACCGGGGGTCCTCACAGTAGGACAGCCCGAGCAGATGGCCCGCCTGGTGGATGACCTCCACCTGGATGCGCCGCCGCAGGTGCTCACCGTCAGCGCCCTGGCGAAGCCGGAACACGCTCACCACCGCCGTGTGTGACTCGCGGTCCGCCTCGCCGAAGACGAAGGGCGAGTCCGGAACGAAGAGGTCCACGTCCGTCACGCCGAGCACCAGTTGCTGCCCGGGCTCCATCATCGGCGTGAGCCGACGCATGATGGCGTTGCAGTGGTACTGGGCACGGTCCTTGTTGTGGGCATAGGCCGGCGTCGGGAGCGCCGTCTTCGCCACCACCGAAGCGGTGCCCATCTGTGTGGTCAGTGGGTCCTGCAGGTCTTTCAACAGGGTTGCCGTTGGGCTTCCCACGGAGACCAGCAGGAGCGTCTTCTGCGGCATCGGGCCACCGTCCTTCATGCACACGGACGGACGCGCTGGCTACCGCGTCCCCCCGGAGCGGAATGACTGGGGCGCAAGGATTCGAACCTTGATACTCAGAGTCAAAGTCTGATGTCCTGCCATTAGACGACGCCCCAGCAGGTTCGCACGTGTACTTCTGGCGGCCGATTCTACGGCATCTGGACGGGCTCGGGAACCCACTCTGACGTCAGGATGCGACGAGCCCCCCTCCCACCCCACTTCCACGCGGATCAACCCAGGAAAGAACCGCTCCTGGGGCGCTGAATTCCACCAGGAGTGAATTGACGACTCCGCGTGTATCGGCGGAGGCCCGGCAATCCCGAGTCCGGGCCCCCGCGCGGAGGGGCTCAGCCCTTGAGGACGGCGATGGGAGTCAGCCGCCGGACGGGGGTGACGAGGTCCGCCTCGTCCTCCAGGACCTCGACGAGGTCGCGGTAGGCGGCGGGTGCCTCCTCCACGAGCGACTCGGCCCGTCCGGCGTCATGCACCACGCGTCTCAGTGCATGGGCCAGGGCGGAGGGGCGGATGCGGGCGCGGGCCTCGCGCCGGGTGAGGACGCGACCGGCGCCATGGGAGCAGGAGCGGAACGCGCGGGGCTCGGCCCGGCCTTCCACGACATATGAGGCGGTGCCCATGGAGCCGGGGATGAGCCCTGGCTGCCCCGCCTCCAGTCCCACCGCGCCCTTGCGGTGCACCCACAACTCGCGTCCGAAGTGGGTTTCACGGGCGACATGGTTGTGGTGGAGGTCGACCGTGGACCGGGGGTCGACCTCGATGCCCAGCGTCCGCGACACCACGTCGAGGGCTCGCGTGGCCAGCGTGTCGCGGTTCGCTCGGGCGAAGCGACAGGCGAGGTCCAGGTCCGCGAGGCAGGCGGCGCCCTCCTGCGTGTGCAGGTCCAGGCCGGGCAGGCTGCCTTCGCCGAGCGCCACCGCGACGCGCTGGTGGTGCTCGCCGATGGCCGCCCCCACGCCGCGAGAGCCCGAGTGCAGGAGCAGCCAGAGGTCTCCTCCGGCGTCCCTGTCCAGTTCGACGAAGTGGTTGCCACCGCCGAGTGTGCCCAGGTGTCGCGGCGCCAGCCGCTCCCAGACGTGGCTCAGCTTCTGGGTGGACAGCGGCGGCGCCTCCAGCGCGGCGGGCAGTGGGAGGCCGCGACCTCGGTGCGTCGCGTCTCCCACCGGGATGGCCTGGGCCAGGAGGGTGAGCAGCAGCTCCAGCGTGTCACGTCCGAGTGACGCGGCGGGATAGTCGAAGCGGTACGCGCTCACGCCGCAGCCCAGGTCGCCGCCGAGGGCGCCGGGGACGACGTGGTGCGCGGTGGCGAAGACGGAGCCCACCGCGACGCCGTTGGCGACATGGACGTCCGGCATCGCGGCCACGTGCTCGACGACGTAGGGCTGAGAGGCGAGGTGTCGGAGCTGTTGCTCCGCGCCCGGAGGCAGGCTTCGGGCCCAGACGAGGATGGGCACGGCGCCGGGCACGGCCGGGAGGACGCGGGGACTCATCGCTCACCTCCTTCTTCGTCGCCATCGTCGCCGAGGAACGTGGGCTCTTCGTCCTCGGTGACAGTGGCGTCTTGTGACGCGACGAGCGGCGGGGCTTCCAGCGAGCGCTCCGCCACGCCGATGTAGATGAAGCGCAGCTGCGGCACCCGCTTGAGGTCCAGGTGCTGAGCGAGCTGCGAGCGTAGATAGCCGCTGGCTCGGGCCAGCGCCTCCTGGACTTCGCGCGCTCCGGACGCCGCGGCGGGAGTGAGGGTGTAGCCGATGCGGATGAGCCGGCCATCCGGCGTCAGCTCGAAGGACGTCGGAGAGACGCCTTCGAGTCGTGGGTCGGACAGCTCGCTCCGGAAGAGGAGGGAGACCTCCTGGAACAGGGTGGACTGCACGCGCAGGTGACGCGCGGAGGGAGGCTCGGACGACGACGGCGAGAACGACGGGACAGCACCCTCGCGCCGACGGGACGCGCGGGGACGACGATTCCTGGAAGAAGACATGAGTGGACGAAGTGTTCCCAGCAGGCCGCGCATGCGACGCGGGCCTCATGACTCAGCTCACGAGGACACGCGCGGCATGGCGGCCGGAGTGCACGGTGACAACGGCTTGCGCGCCGTGCTGGCTCGTTCTGGAGGCGACTCGCTCCGACCCACTCAGCCCTGAAGGCAGGTGAGGGAGCGACTCAGCTTCGGAGAGACGTGCACGACGCGAAGCGACCCGAGACACCGTTCATCGCAGTCCCCATGGCACACCTCCCGCCCGCGCTCGGAGTCTCCGGCACGAACACTCGTGGGTTTCAGACGGGGAGAACGCACGGCCGTCAACGCCGGCTCGCGTTCCCCGGCGGACGCGGACGAAAAGGCCCGGGGACTCCTGACACGCGTCGATTCGGCCCCGCCTCTCGGGACAAGGCCGGCGTCACCTGGAGGACAGCGTGCGCCGTCGACCTGCCTGGAGAGGGGCGGATGTCCGGTGGTCGCCACCCCTTCTTTCCACCATCCGACGAGAAGCCTCGAATGGGATTGGCCCCTTCGCGCCTCCCTGCCTACGCAGCAGGGCGCGAGGGCGAACACATGGCGGATGTCTTCGATGTGGTGGTGATTGGTGGTGGGCCCACGGGAGAGAACGCGGGAGCTCGAGCCGCCGCGGCCGGGCTGTCCGTGGCCCTGGTCGAACACGAGCTGCTCGGCGGCGAGTGCTCCTACTGGGCCTGCGTTCCGAGCAAGGCGCTGCTGCGTCCAGGGGACGCCCTCTGGTTGGCGAAGCACTCGCCCGGTGTGCGGGAGACCATCAAGGGACCGCTGGTCGCCAGCGCGGTGTTGGAGCACCGCGATTCGATGGTCAACCACTACAAGGACGACTCCCAGGTGAAGTGGGCCGAGGGCGCGAAGCTCACGGTGGTGCGGGGCCACGGCAAGCTCACCGGCCCTCGCAAGGTGCGCGTCGAGGGCAAGGACGGCACCGTGCGCGAGCTGGAGGCAAAGCGCGCGGTGGTGCTCGCGACGGGCAGCCGGCCGCGCATCCCGGACATCGCGGGGCTGAAGGAAGCAAAGCCGTGGGACAACCGCGAAGGCACGGGCGCGAAGCAGGTGCCCAAGCGACTGCTGGTGCTCGGCGGCGGCGTGGTGGCCGTGGAGCTGGCGCAGGCGTGGCGCTCGCTGGGCTCCGAGGTGACGCTGGTGGAGCGCGGCAAGGCGCTGCTGTCGCGCTTCGAGCCCTTCGTGGGTGAGCAGGTCGCCCAGGCCCTCCGCGATGAAGGCGTGAAGGTGATGCTGAGCACGTCCATCGCCAGCGTGAGTCGCCCTGGAGGCAAGGGCGAAGTGACGGTGAAGCTCGCGTCGGGTGAGGAGCTGAAGGGAGACGAACTGCTGGTGGGCATGGGGCGCGTGCCTCGCACGGACTCGCTCGGCGTGGAGACGGTGGGGCTGAAGGCCGGCGAGTCGGTGCAGGTGGATGACCAGCTCCGCGCGAAGGGCGTGGAGGGTGGCTGGCTCTATGCGTGTGGCGATGTGAATGGACGCAACTTGCTGACGCACATGGGCAAGTACCAGGCGCGACTGGTGGGCGACGTCATCGCGGGCAAGAAGGCGAGCGCGTGGGCGGACGCGAAGGCGACGCCGCAAGTCATCTTCACGCATCCGCAGGTGGCGAGCGTGGGCCTCACGGAAGCGAAGGCCCGTGAAGCCAAGCTGCCCGTGCGCGTCGTGCAGTACGACCTGGGCAAGGTGTCGGGCACCGCGCTGTTCGGTGAGGAGCTCGGTGGCACGGCGAAGCTGGTGGTGGACGAGAAGCGCCGGGTCATCCTGGGCGCCACCTTCACCGGGCCCGAGGTGGGCGAGATGCTGCACGCGGCCACCATCGCCGTCGCGGGTGAAGTGTCGCTCGACACGCTCTGGCACGCGGTGCCGTCATTCCCCACGATGAGCGAGGTGTGGCTGCGCTTGCTGGAGGAGTACGGCCTGTAGCGCGAGGCACGTGGGGAAGCCTTTTCCCAAGTCCCGCCCCGCATGACAGCCTTTGCATGCGGGGCTCAATCCCATACAGACCTGGGAAGTCTCATCCACCCGGGCGCCCGGGCGCCCATCGCGGGACACCGCTCCCCGCTCGTGACAACGCGGCCCTGCGCATGTGCCGCCAGGTCAGTGAAACACCTTCCTCCGCGACGACACCGCACATCCGGGCACACCCGGTGTGACGACCCTCGCGCCACGTCAGGGCAGGCGGGCGGACCCGCGGGCGGGAGATCCACCTCGCGCCTCCACACGGAGGCCGTTGCCGGGCAGGGCTCCGGCGTGAAATGGTGAACACCTCCCCGCACTCGCAGCCTCCTCGATGACCGTCGACGCTCCGGGGCCGTGCCGACACCACGGCCTTCCCCGCCCTTCGCCCGCACCCCGAGTGAACGGGCCCGTCCACTCCCTTGTCCTCGAGCCCGGGAGCCCGGCCCCGTGACGACCTCATCTCAATCCGCGAGCGCGCTGAGCGACACCGCGAGCCCCTCGAAGCTCACCTCCACCAAGTGGGCCCGCTGGCTCTGGTGGCTGGTGCTGGCCGTGCTGCTGGTGGCCGCCGTGGCCGTGGGACAGCACCCGCGCCGTGGCGTGGACTTCCGCGTCTATCTCACCGCCGCCGAGCGCTTCATCGAGGGCACGGACCTCTACCGCGTCTCCGACGGCACCATGCCGTTCAAGTACGCGCCCATCACCGCGCCCCTCTTCATCCCCTTCAGCCTCCTGCCCCCGCGCCTGGCCGTCGCCCTGTGGAATGTCGGCTCCATCCTCGCACTCGTGGCCGTGGCCCGCCTCACCCGCCGATCGCCGCACGGCCCCGGTGAGGCCACGCCATGGGCCTGGGCGCCCGCGCTCACCACCATCGCCCTGCTGCCCGCGTTCACCTTCGAGCTGTTCTATGGCCAGGTCGACGTCGTCATGCTGCTGCTCGTGGTCGTCTCCGCGCACGGCGCCGAGCGCGGCCAGGTGTGGCGTCCGGGCGCGGCCTTCGCGGTGGCCTTCCTCCTCAAGCCCCCCGCCGCGCTCATCGGCCTGTTCTTCCTCTGGCGCCGCCACTGGCGCGTCATCGGCGCCACCGCCGTGTTCGGCGTCGTGCTCTCGCTGCCCACGCTCGCGCGCTACGGCTGGGACGGCACCCTCACCCAGTTCCAGATGTGGAGCGAGACGCTCGCCCGCACCACGCCGCCCTGGGTGCTCAGTGGCAACGCGCAGGGCCTCCCCAGCCTGCTCATGACGCTGGTCCTTCCGGGCACCGTCACCACACCGCCCTCCTTCGCCATCACCCTGGCGCAGGCCGTCGCCATCGCGCTGTTCCTCGCGGGCGTGCTGTGGGCGCGGCCCGGCCCAGCGGATCTGCTGGCCCTGTGCTGCCTGGGTGTGACGCTCCTGTCACCGTTGGCCTGGCGCGCCAACTTCGTGCTCGCCTGGCCCCTGCTGCGCGCCGCCACCGAGGGCCGCTTCCGCACCAACCTCACCCTCGTAGGGATGATCGCCTTCATCGGCACCGTGTTCTCCGACAAGGGATTGGGTATCGAGTGGTCGCGCGAGGTGATGCTGATGCGCCCGTTCGCGCTCATCTACTGCGCGTTGTTCATCGCCCTGCTGTGGCAGATCCGCCAGCAAGGCGCGCCTCGGGCCATGACCCCTGGTGACACTCTCGCCCGTTTGCCTCGCACCCTGCGTGGCATGCGGGCGCCGTGACATGTCCGTCATCTTCCTGGCCTGAAAGTGTCACGGGGTCCGGACACCCCTGAAACATGGCGTCGCTATATGCGCGTCAGCCATGTTCGAAACGTTCGACAGCGCCTCTGATGTCGCCTCGGCGCGAAGGTTCGCGCTCTCCACCACGGCGTCCGTCGCGGTCTTCGTGCTCATCGGAGTCGCGGTCGTCTCCTTCGCCGGCAAGGTGCGCGACGTCATCCAGGAGAAGAAGGGCACGGACGTCGTCTTCCGGCCCCCGCCTCCCGTCGTCGAGGTGAAGCCCC
>NZ_JABXEM010000279.1:0-14217 GCF_013372595.1 Myxococcus sp. AM011 | reverse complement strand
CTCATACACCCCCACCGTCAGCCCCTCCGGCTGGTGCGCGGGCGCCACCATCAACTGCAAATCCAACCAACGCCCCACCAGCAGCACCCCCGCCACGCGCAGCAGGTGGTTCGGGTTCATCTTCGCGGGACGCGGCAACAACAGCACGAACGGCAGCGCCCAGTTCAACACCACATTCACATAGAACGGCACCTCCCACCCGCCATGCATCCGCGCGATGAAGTAGACCGTCTCCTCCGGGATGTTCGCGTACCAGATGAGCATGAACTGCGAAAACCAGAGGTATGCCCACAGCGTGGAGAACCCGAACATCAGCTTGCCCAGGTCATGCAGATGGCTGGAGTTGAGCCGAGGCAGCGCCCCCGCCCGGTGCAGCAACACCGCCACCACGGTGATGGCACACACACTGGAGCTCAAGAGCCCCGCCACGTTGTAGAGCGCGTAGATGGTGCTGAACCAGTGCGGCTCCAGACTCATCAGCCAGTCGAACGCCGCCAGACAGAAAGTCAGAGAGAAGAGCACCAGGAACACCGCCGACACCGTCACGTTCTTCCGGGTCAACGGCTCGCCGTGCTCCACGTCCTGCCGCAGCGAGTTGCGCCGCAACATCCAGGTGAAACCCACCCACACCGCCAACATCACCCCCATCCGAATCGCGAAGAAGGGCGCGTTGAGGAAGGCCGCCTTCTCATGCAGCAGGTGGTCCGTCTCCATCACTCCCGGCTTCGCCCAGGGATACAGCTTCGTCACGAACGGCAGCAGCGCCAGCAGCGTCACCGCGCCCCAAGGCACGTAGGACGCGAACGCCTCCGGGATTCGCTTGAAGACGGTGAACCACCCCGCGTTCGCCACGTACATCAGGGCCAGGAACACCGCACCGCCCAACCCCAGGCACAGGAAATAGAAGCCGCTCGTCAACAGGCTGGTCAGCGCTCGCTCCGGGGCCTGCACCAACCCCAGCACGAGAACTCCCAACCCCGCTCCCGCCGCCACCTGCGCGGCGCGGTGGAAGACAGGCGAGACGGCGAAGCCACCCTGGGACTCGGTGGCGGCTGCTTCGACGGGGGCGCTCATGGCGTCTCCTTGCGCGCCGTGCGCGCGGGGTTCTGGAGCGTGCGCAGGTAGTGGACCAGCTTCCACCGGTCCTCCGGCGCCACCTGCGAGCCGTGGGCCGGCATGAGTCCCTGCCCATGGGTGATGATGTGGAAGATGCGTCCATCCGGAAGCCCCACCGCGTGCTCCGCCAGCAGCGAGGGCGGCATCGGGAAGCGCGCCGTCACCGGACCATCCCCCAACCCTCCGGAGCCATGACACGGCGAGCAGTACCGTTGGAACGCCGTCTGGCCTCGCGCCACCACCTCGGGCGATGCGGGATACGGATTGCGCAGCTCGCTCCCCGCGCGCTCGGCCGCCTCCAGGCCGGCGGACAGGTGCAGCGGCAGATGCCCCCGAGGCACCGTGCCCTTCGCCGGAGCCAGCAGCGTCTTGCCGTCCCCCGTGTTCGGGTTGGGCGCGAAGCTGTCATAGGGCACCGAAGCCACCATGTCCGGCGCGTACTCGAAGTTCGGCCGCGTCTCGTCCTGCTCGCAGCCGCCGACGGCCAGCCCCAGCGCCGCCAGTCCCACCCAGGTCCTCCTCACGGCCCCACCTCCTTCAAGTCCGTGGCCACCGCGCCATGACGGCGCAGCAGGTCTTCGGCGGCCTCCAGCGACTCCGGGGACTGGCGCGGCGCGATGACGATGGCGAACCGGTCATCCGTCACGCGGGGCAACGTCTGAAGCTTTTTCCCCGGAAACAGCCGGGCCCTCACCAGGAACGCCGCCACCGTGCTCAGCGCGGCGAACAACACCGTCAGCTCGAACGTCACCGGGATGAAGGCCGGGAACGAGTTGAACGGCTTGCCCCCCACATTGAGCGGCCAGCTCACCACGCTGGTGTAGAGCTGGAGTGACAGGGCCAGCGTGCAGCCCAGGAGCCCCGCCCCGAAGCACACCCAGGTGAGCCGACTGGGCTTGAGGCCCATCGCGTCATCCAGGCCGTGCACCGCATAGGGCGTGTACACGTCGCGCAAGTCATGTCCCGCCTCTCGCACCGCGCGGGTGGCGGCGAGGACCTGCGCCTCGTGCTCGAAATAGCCGATGAGGACCGGGGCGCTCATACGGGGACGTCCTTCCGGGTGGCGATGGCCAGCGGCGGGTGGAGTCGAGGCGACGAGGGCTCCGTCGACACATCCCTCGCGGGGGCATGCGTTGAGGGATGCGCCTCGGCGTGCTCGTGAGGATTCCTGGCGAAGCCCAACACGCTCTTCACCTCGCCGATGGAGATGATGGGCAGCACGCGGACGAAGAGCAGGAACAGGGTGAAGAAGAGCCCGAACGTTCCGATGAAGGTCCCCACCTCCACCATCGTGGGCGTGTACATGGACCAACTGCTGGGCAGGAAGTCGCGGTGCAGGCTGGTGACGATGATGACGAACCGCTCGAACCACATGCCCACGTTGATGACCAACGACAGCGCGAAGATGGCCGCGGGCGACGTGCGAATCTTCTTGAACCAGAACAGGTGCGGCGACACCACGTTGCACGTCACCATGATCCAATACGCCCACGCGTAGGGACCGAAGGCGCGGTTCATGAACGCGAAGCGCTCGTATGGATTGCCCGAGTACCAGGCGATGAAGAACTCCGTCGCGTACGCCAGCGAGACGATGCCACCCGTGACGATGATGACCTTCGTCATGTTCTCCAGGTGGCGCAGCGTAATCAGGTGCTCGTAGCCCAGCACCACGCGGGTGATGATCATCAGCGTCAGCACCATCGCGAAGCCGCTGAACACCGCGCCGGCCACGAAGTACGGCGGGAAGATGGTGGTGTGCCAGCCGGGAATCACCGACGTGGCGAAGTCCATCGAGACGATGGTGTGCACGCTGAGCACCAGCGGCGTCGCCAGTCCCGCGAGCAACAGGTACACCGTCTCGTAGCGGCTCCACGTCCGGTGCGACCCTGTCCACCCCAGCGACAGAACCTTGAAGACGGCCTTCTTCACGCCTGCCTTCAACCTGTCACGCACGGTGGCCAGGTCCGGAATCAGGCCCACGTACCAGAACACCGCCGACACCGTGAAGTACGTGGAGATGGCGAACACGTCCCACAAGAGCGGCGAACGGAAGTTCACCCACAAGCTGCCGCGTGTATTGGGATAGGGCAGCACCCAGAAGGCCAGCCACGGCCGCCCCATGTGAATGACGGGGAAGAGCGCCGCGCACATGACAGCGAACAGCGTCATCGCCTCCGCCGCGCGGTTGATGCTGGTGCGCCACTTCTGCCGGAAGAGGAAGAGGATGGCGGAGATGAGCGTGCCCGCATGGCCAATGCCCACCCAGAACACGAAGTTGGTGATGTCGAACGCCCAGCCGATGGTCTTGTTCAATCCCCACACGCCGATGCCGGTGCCCACCTGATACGCGACGATTCCCGCGCCCGTGCCCAACACGGACACCGCTATCGCGAACGCCGCCCACCACTTCCACGTGGGCGCACGCTCCATGGGCGCGCAGATCTCTTCGGTGAGCTGGCCCAGGGTGCGCGGCTCGGTGACCAGCGGCACGCGCAGCGGGGACAGGTGCTGTTGGCTCATGTTCCGCTTCCCGACCCGGTGTTCCGGATCTTCGTGAGGTAGGTGATGGACGGCCCGATGTTCAGCTCCTCCAGCAGCCGGAACGCGCGCCCGTCCTTCGCCAGCTTCGCCACGCGGCTGTCCGGGTCATTCACATCCCCGAAGTGGAGGGCCTTCGCGGGACAGCTCTGCTGACAGGCCGTCTGGATGTCGCCGTCCTTCAGCGCGCGGCCCTCGCGAGCCGCCGCGGCCTTGCCCTCCTGGACGCGCTGCACGCAGAGCGAGCACTTCTCCATGACGCCCCGGCTGCGCACCACCACGTCCGGGTTGAGCACCATCCGCTCCAGCGGCTCGTCGTGCGGATAGTCGAACCAGTTGAAGCGGCGGACCTTGGTGGGGCAGTTGTTCGCGCAGTAGCGCGTGCCCACGCAGCGGTTGTAGACCTGCTGGTTGAGCCCCTCGCTGGAGTGCACCGTCGCGAGCACCGGGCACACCGTCTCGCACGGCGCGTTCTCGCAGTGCTGGCACATCATCGGCTGGTGGACGACTTGAGGGTTCGCCTCGTCGCCCTGGTAGTACCGGTCGATGCGCATCCAGTGCATCTCGCGCTGCCGCAGCACCTCGTCGCGGCCCACGCTGGGGATGTTGTTCTCCGCCTGGCATGACACCACGCACGCCGAGCAGCCCGTGCACGCGCTCAGGTCCACCGCCAGCGCCCACCGGTGGCCCTTGTACTCGTGGCCAGACCAGATGGAGAGCGGGTGCGCTCCGTTGCCGCCATGCCCGCCGTGCTCCTCGTTGCCCGCGCGCGGGTTCGCCAGGAACGCGGCCAGCTCCGCCTCGCGCACGTGCGGCCGACCTTCCAGTCGCGAGTGCGTCTGCGTGAGCGCCAGCTTCTGCTTCTCGCCCGTCCCCACCACCGTCGCCCCCGGCACCGAGCGCCGCACGCGCCCCTCCACCACCGCCGCCAGCGGGAAGACATTCGTGCCCACGCCATCGCCGATGCGTCCCGCCCGCGTCCGGCCGTAGCCCACCGCCACGCCGAGCACGGACGGGTGCGTCCCCGCCTGCACCAGCACGGGCAGGGACAGCGCCTCACCGCCCACCCGCACCCGCACCACGTCTCCGTCGCGCAGGCCCAGCTCCTTCGCCCGCGAGGGTGCGATGAGCGCGGGGTTGCCCCAGGTGGCCTTGGTGATGGGGTCTGGCACCTCGTGCAGCCAGGCGTTGTTCGCGAATGCGCCGTCGCGCAGCGCCACCGAGGGGAACAGCATCAGCTCCCACTCCACGGACGACCGCGCCACCGCGCCCAGCACCTTCGCCATGCCGTCTTCGCGGAAGGACAACGGCACCGTCGGTAGCGGGGAAAGCGTCACGACACCTCGGCGGACCGAGTCGTCCCAGAAGGCACTGAAGGACGCCCCTGCTTGCGCGACGTGCGGGAAGACCTCCGCCTCCCATCGGGCTTGCAAGAATTCATGGTGGGACACCGGGACGTCCGCCCACTTCAGCAGCGACTCCACCGCGTCCCGGGTGTCGTGCAGCGGCGCCACCGCGGGCTGTCGCAGCGAGAGCACGCCTCGTCGCGGCTCCGCGTCTCCCCACGACTCCAGCGGGGTGGAGGCCGGGGCATGAAGCCGCGACAGGATTGCCGTCTCGTCCAGCCGGTCATTGAGCGCCACGGTGAGCGGCACTCTCTTGAGCAGGGCTCCCAGCGCCGCTCCTCTCGGGTCCGCATGGGCGGGATTGACGCCGAGGAAGAGCACCGCACCTACTCCACCCTCGCCCAGCTCGGTCAGCAGCTCGCCGTAGGAGAGGGCACGCTCGTCCAGCGCCACGCCCTCCATGGGCAGCACCGTGGTGCCCTCGTTTCCGAGCAATACGTTCGCCGTCGCGGCCAGCACCTGCGCGGCCACCTCGTCACCACCGCACACGACCAGAGACTCCGTGCGGTGCGACCACAGGGCTTCGGCCAGTTCGTCCAGCGCGGCCGGCTCCAATCGCGAGGCCGGCAACTCCTTGAGGCCAGGGACGGTACGCCCCGCCTTCACCGCCAGGCGGCGCACCACGTCGCCCAGGGCGAGCGTCACCTCGGAGGGGGCCACTACGAAACGGCGGTCGGCGGCTGCGCCGGTGAGCGTCATCACCGGTTCAATCTGGTAGTGCCGCGCCATCGCCCTTCGCCCGGCCGCATCCCGCGCCTCGGTGTACTGGCGCGTGAAGGCCACCGGCGATACCCACGTACCCAGGAAGTCGGCGCCGAAGCTGGCGATGACCTGGGCACGGTCGAAGCGGTAGTCGGGCACCACGCGCGCGCCGTGCGTGAGGCGGTATGCATCACCTATCGCGGCGAGCTCACCCAGCGGTTCGTAGCGCACGGTGCGCGCCAGGGGGTGCGCGGCCAGGAAGCGCTTCACTCCGGCTTCGGCGGTGGGCCCCATCCCCCATGGCAGCACCAGACGGATGGACTTGCCCGCCTCGGCCACCTTGCGCAGCCCGGCCTTCACCTCCGTGTCCAGGTCCGTCCAGGACACTCGATGGCAGTCGCGTGAAGGGAAGCGGGCGCGGCTCGCGTCGTAGAGCGAGAGCACGGAGGCCTGCCCCACCGCGCACACGCCACCGCGCGATACGGGGTGCTCGTCATTGCCCTCCACCTTGATGGGACGTCCGTCGCGTGTCTTCAACAGCAGACCGCAGCGCGCCGAGCAGCCTTCGCAGGTAGAGGCGTACCAGAGCGCGGTGCCCGGCATGACTTCGTCCGGCCGGGACACGTAGGGGATGAGCTTCTGCACCGGGGCGCGCTGACACGCCACCATGGCCGCGGCGGCGCTCAGCCCCATCATCTTGAAGAAGTCGCGACGGCTGCTCGCGTCCGGCGGCGTGGCGGCGACGCCCACCGGGAGTTCCTCGGCGAACTCGTCGCGCGACTGCTCCAGCCACGCGGCGTCGGTGGCCCGCTCGGCCAGGCTCTGCCAGTACTTGGGAAGGGGGTCGGACATGGCGAGAGGTCCTCAGCGGTGGCAGCCCGAGCAATCCGAGGGCGGCCGGAGGATGCGGGGGGATTTCGAAGGCTCGGGAAGTGGCGTGCCGGAGGTCAGCGCCAGCAGCTCTCCCGCGCGAGGTGCGGACGGCGTCGGCGCGGCGAGTGCCTCCGTCGACATCTCGCGGTGACAGTCGAGGCACCAGCCCATGGTCATGGGCTCCACCTGCTCCACGCGCACCATCTCCTGGACCTGGCCGTGGCACGTCTGGCACTTCAGGCCCGCGGTGACGTGGCTCGCGTGGTTGAAGAAGGCATGGTCCGGCAGGCGATGGACGCGCACCCATTCGATGGGTGCATTCGCGGCCACCGCCGCCGCCACCTTCTGAATCTCCGGCGAGTCCTTCTTCACCTGCGTGTGGCAGTTCATGCACACGCTGGCGGAGGGCACTCCCGCGTGACGACTGCGCTCGGCACCCACGTGACAGTACTGACAGTCCAGCTCGTACTGGCCCGCGTGGACCGCGTGGGAGAAGGCCACCGGCTGCGCGGGCATGTGGCCCTGCTGGTTGTTCACCGGCCCACTGCAGCCACCGAGGCCCAGCGCGACGAGCGCACCGGCGTACCCCAGGGCCTGGAAGGAAACGCGGCTCATGGCGTCTCCTCGCGAGGCGTGACAAGCAGTCCGGGCTCGGCGGACTCGACGGGCCTGGTCGAAGGCACCGGTGCCGACACACGGCTCATCCGGAAGAAGGGAGCCAGCCCCAGCAGGGTGAGGCCCGCGAGCAGGTGGACCTGGAAGACGAGCGGCGCACTCTGAATCAACGTCGAGTCCGGCTGGACGGCCAGCACCGAGCGCAGGTACGGCACCGTCACGTGCACGTACCAGGCGGAGCTCCAGCGCAACGACACCGCCACGTACACGCCCGTGAGGACATGAGCGAACACCAGTCCCAGGGCGACCGCCGAGCCCCACTGGCGCTCGCGTGCCTGGCGCAGGGTCAGCGAGCACAGGCCCCAGCCCAGCAGCAGCGCGCCGATGAGGCTCACCGACTCCAGCGCGAACAGTCGCGACGGCGAGGCGTTGAAGACCTGCATCGCACGCGGCGCCGCGAGGCCCAGCAGGTGGTTGAAGGCGACGATGGCCGCTCCCGCCAGCACGGCGCGGCCCGCGGGCGTCCAGGGCGAAACCGGCGCGGGCGCCTCACGCAGCGTCAGCCCGCGGATGATGCCCACGAGCGCGACGCCGGCCGCCGCGTATGGAACCAAGGAGAAGAGGAGGGAGTCGCTCACGAGTGACCTCGCGCGGACGGCGTGGTGAAGACCACCCCGATGAAGCCCAGCGCCGCGACCAGACCGACGACGCCCAGGTAGAAGAAGTCACGGTCCGCGCGCGGACGGCTGCCATCACGCGAGGCGTCCGCGAGATAGGCCTTGAGGGCGTACTGCTCCTCCTCGACGAGCGGCGCCTTCGCGTACAGCGCGCCCATCATCGGCCCCTCCAGCTTCGCGAGCCCGGGACGCATCCCCTTCTCGCCCATGCGCGCGAAGGCGAAGGTGAGGTTGGGGCCGAGCGTGCCACCACCCGCGATGCCCAGGCCGCGCACGTCATGGCAGCCGATGCAGGCGGCACCTCCGTTGGTCAGCGGCTCGGAGCCTTCGAAGAGGCGACGGCCCCGCGCGATTTCCTCCGGCGTGGCGTCCGTGCCCATCTTCTCCGCGGGCGAGGGCTTGCAGCCGCCCTTCTCCTTCCGCGTGCACTCGCGGAAGAAGGAGAAGAGGCTGGCGCGCTCCGCGTCGGACAGCGCCTGGTCCGGCATGCGCACGCCGTTGAACTTCGTCAGCAGCGCGCCCGCGACGGGGTCTCCCGAATCGATGAGCGCACCCGGGCTCTTGATGAAGCGGGTGAGCCACGCCTCGTCGCGACGCTCCAGCACCCCGTGCAGGTCCGGACCAATCCGGTCGCCCTCGCCCACCGAGTGACACGTCGCGCACCGCTGGGTGAAGAGCTGCGCGCCCTGTCGCGACGCCTGCGCCAGCGCGGTCGGTGCTGCCAGCACGGCCAGGAGCGGAAGGATGGGGACGAGCGTTCGCTCCTGATGCGGCCGTCCTCCCAGCACACGTGTCCGCATTGCTGCGTGCCCCTCCTCACGGGGAAGCCAAGCTCGTTGCTCGGCACACGCGGACTCAGTGCAACCAGGGGGCCAGGGAGTTCACTGGCTCACGCCCTCATGGAGCACGGGAAATCATGCGAAGGGAGCGCAGCATTTGCGCCGCGCGGCACGAGCGGACGCACCGTTTGCCAACGCACGAAGGCGGGCAAGAACAGGTCCTCGCACCGTGCGGCCTCCAGCACGATGGATTGCTCGGCTCCAGCGTGAAGCCCACGAGCCCACACAGAGCAAAGGGCTGACGAGCAGCCCTGCTCGACACTGGGAGCGTAGCGAGCCTCCAACACAAGACCGCGCGGGGAGCGAGAGGCTCCACCCGCGCGGCACGGCTCACATCGCGGTGGTGGTGAACACGCCGCGGCCGATGGCCATGATGCCGCCGATGATGAACACGATGGCGAGCCCCACGCCCGCCAGCGGCAGCGCGTAGCCCGGCTGCGGACGACGCCGGTTCACCGACAGCAGCACCTGCGCGACGACGGCCGCCAGCACCATCAGCACGATGTGGCCGATGAGGGCCGGGTAGTAGAAGCGCGTCACCAGCACGAGGATGCCGAGCAGCACCTGGAGGTGCAGCAGCCCCGCGAAGGAAGCGCCGAGGATGCGGCCGCCCTTGTCGAACGGGCGCTTCGTGGCGAAACCGAAGGCGAAGTAGGCGATGGCCAGCACGCCCGCGAGCAGCACCAGATAGCGAAGCCCTGAGTGGGCGTAGAAGAACATTCGGTCCATGGGGCTCGCGGTTTAGCAACGCACGGGGTGAGACGCACGTTTCAAGACGGATCCGCCTCGGGCGTCTTCTTCGTGCTGGGGGGAAGCGGCGGCGCGGCGATGCGCTCCCGGGGCGGCAGCTCGCCCGTGAGGCTCCGGAGGAAGGCCACCAGGTCATCCACCTCCCCGTCCGTCAGCGTCCGCGCCAGTTGGTGCTTCGCCATCAGCCGCACCATCGTCGGCAGGTCCTTCACGCTGCCGTCGTGCAGGTACGGCCCCGTCCGCTCGACGTCCCGCAGCGTGGGCACCCGGAACTTGCCCCGGTCGTCCTCGTTCTTCGTCGCATCGAACCGCCCCGCGTCCGTCAGGCCCGGGTAGTCCTCCAACAGCCCGAGCTTCTGGAACGACATGCCTCCCACCGCTGGACCGTTGTGGCACGTGGTGCAGCCCGTGAGGGCGAAGAGCTGGAGGCCGCGCAGCTCCGGCTCGGTGAGCGCGGCGTGCTCTCCCGCCAGGAACCGGTCGAAGCGCGACGTCGTGGTCAGGCCCCGCTCGAAGGCGGCGATGGCGCGCGCGGCGTTCGTCAGCGACAACGACTTCTTCTCTCCGGGAAACGCCTCGCGGAAGCGCGTGACGTACTCCGGAATGGAGGAGAGCGTGGCCACCACCCGCCGCTCGTCGGGCATGGCCATCTCCACCGGATTCAAGATGGGGCCCGTGGCCTGCGCCTCCAGCGTGTCGGCGCGGCCATCCCAGAACTGCGCGATGTGCCCCGCCGCGTTGTAGACGGTGGGCGAGTTGCGCGTGCCCTTCTGCCCCCGGTGCCCGTCCGACAGCGCCTTGTTGTCCACGCCGTAGGTGTCCAGGCCGTGGCAGGTGTTGCAGGAGACATCGTGGTTCTTCGACAACCGCGGCTCGAAGAAGAGCATGCGGCCCAGCATCACCTGCGCCTCGGTGTCCTTGGGCGCGGGCTTCGCGTCCTTCGCCGGAGGCAGCGGACGGAAGAAGTGCGCGAGCTGGTCGGGCGTCAGCGGCTTCGGCGTGCGCGGCTTCGGCGCGGCCTGCTCCACCGGAGGCGCGGGCTGAGACGCGACCTCCTGCTTCGGCTCGCACGCCGTCAGTCCACCCGCGCCGAGCGAGGTCAACGTGAGCAGCATCAGGAACCGGTTGCGCGACATGAGGCACTCCAGGGGCGTTTAACGGACCGGGACGCTACCAGTCCTACTCCGCCATGTTGCCCGCGTCTTGATGACGCACCCCACGTCCCCTTTCAGCGTCCATCAGCCTCGGCGACGGCAACCGCTCCTCCGCTCCCCTGCTCCTCGGACATGAGGGCCTGGGCTGCGCGGGCACCGGCCAGCGGCTACCTCTGAAGACGGGGTTGTTCCTTCGTGTCGACCCGCGCTCAGCGCCCTCGCAGCGGCGCATCGGCGGTGTGCCGCGCGGTCGACGTGCCTGGCTCCGAAGACGACGAGGAGGATGGATGCGGGATGAAAGCGCTGGGGAGACGGACGAGACGCGCGAGGACGTCGACGTGCTCGTCTGTCGCAAGTGCCTGATGCGCCGAGGCGCCAGGTCCGGTGGCATCGAGCTGCCCCGCTGGCTCCAACGCTCGCTGAGCGAGCGAGGGCTCTCCGACACCGTCCACGTCATGCCCACCGGCTGCCTGCGGCAGTGTCCCCGAGGCCAGGTCACCGTGCTCGTCACCGGCGGAGACCCGCGACAAGGCAGCGCCCTGATGACGGTGGATCCGCTCATGGACCGCGAGAAGCTGCTGCGACTCATCGAAGCGCGCGCGCGTCCCGACGAGGAGCTCCTGTCGCCCGAGCCCGCCGCCCCCGAGTCCTCCAGGGACGAACACGACGAGCGGAACATCCCGTCGTAGCGGCGACATCGCGGACGCCTCGCGCGAGGGAGACCCGAAGACGAGCCGGTCGACGAGCCACGACACGCCCAACCCCGTCGCCGTCCCCGCCGCGTCCCACACCAGGTCCTTGAACGAGAAGGTCGTCCCTCGCCCCAGGTCGTACAGCTCCTTGCCCACGCCCACCCCGAGCGCCAATCCAGCACCCGTCAAGAGGCGCGCCTCTGGCGGCTCGAAGAGCAGCGCACCGGCGCCATAGCCCACGCCCGCCAGGACGAAGCACGCCGCGAAGTGCTTCTTCTTGTCGGGGCCCAGCCACTCATCTCCAGACGCGGCCCTCGCGGACACAGGCGTGGTGGACACGAGCAGCAGCGGGGCGAGCAGGCGCAGGGAGAGGGTCCGCATGAGCAGGGATGTAGCACCCCACGGACCGTCCAGGTGGCTCGCCCGGAGCGTGGCAGTGGCATCTCGCCATCGAGCGTTTTCGAGACGCGGCCCCTGGGTCGTCCTATGCTCCAGGTCGCGTGAAACGACTCGGTCCCTCGTTCACCTTCCAGCAGCAATCGACCCGGCACCCCGGGCTCGATGGTGCTCGTGGCCTCGCTGTCCTCGCCATGGTGCTGGGACACACGCTGGACGCGCTGCTCTCACCCGAGGCTCGCCAACTGCCCTGGGTGCAGCACTACTGGAGCTTTCGCGGAATCACCGCGCCCCTCTTCCTGCTGGTGAGTGGCTGGGCCGTCGTCGCCGCCCTGGGCACCAAGCCCAACGCCGCGCGCGACACGCTCGGTCGCCGCATCCGCCGGTCGCTGTTGCTGTTGTTCCTGGGATACTTCCTGCACTGGCCCGGCTGGCCGGCGGTGCATGACCTGGGCTGGACGGACGCCATGCTGTCGCGCGTCTTCGCCTTCGATGCGCTCCAGTGCATCGGCTTCGCGCTGCTGTCGGGCTCGGTGCTGCTCGCGCTCGTGCCCGCGCGCGGAGGCCGTCCGCTCGTCCTGCTCACCCTGGCATTGGCCATTCCGCTGGCGAGCACGGCGATGTGGCGGCTGGGCGCGGGGCTGCCCATGCCGGTGCAGCAGTTCCTCGGCAGTGGCGAGGGAAGCCGCTTCCCCTTCTTCCCCTGGGCGGGCTTCTTCTTCGCGGGCGCCTTCGCCGCCTATGCGCTGCACCTCTTGAAGCCGGGCTGGCCGCAGGGGCTGGCGCTGCTCGCGTTGGGCGCGGGGATGCTCGGGCTCGCGCATCTGACGACCGCCGACTGGGGCCCCACGAGCGCGTGGCTGGTGGCCTATCGCGTGGGCCAGGGGCTCATCGTCCTGGGCGTGGTGAATCTGGCCCCCGTCCGGCTCAGCGGGCTCCTGGCGCCGATGGGGCGACTGTCGCTGTGGGTCTACGTGCTGCACCTGCCCATCGTGTACGGCTGGGCGGACATCGGCGGCCTCTCCGGCCGCGTGGGCCCCATCCTCGGGGTTCCCGCCGCGGTGGGCGTGGGGCTGGTCCTGCTGCTGACCTGCGCGGGTGTGGCCCGGCTCGGCCGCTGGCTGCTGGACCAGGCCCGCCCCTGGCGCGCGGGCTCCACCACGCTCAACGCCAACCTCAGCAGCTCCACGCGGATGAGCCCTCGGGCCTGAGGCGCGGGGCCGCGCGCGGCTTCAGTGTCGCGGCTCGTCCTCGGTGAACTCCGCATCCACTTCCGACTTGGATGCACCGGAGCGCATGCGCGCGGACGGGCTCGCCGCGTCCTCCGTCCACGACTCGGGGAATGGAGTCCGCGAGACAGTCTCGTCGGGGAACGGCCCGGGAAAGCCCACGCCACCAAGGGTGGTGACGCGCAGCGAGCCGTCCCGCATGCGGCGCTCCACGGCCCGGCGCAGGCGCGCCGTCACGAAGCGACGCACGGGAGGCAAGAGCAGCGACAGGCCCACCACGTCGGTGATGACGCCGGGAATCACCAGCAGCACGCCGCCGAGCATCACCAACGCGCCGCTGAACAGGCCCTCCTCGGGGACCTGCCTCCGGGCCAGGGCGTCTCGCCAGCGGCGCATCACCCTGCCGCCCTCACGACGGGCGAGCCAGGAGCCCACCACGCCCGTCAGCAGCACCAGGGCCAGCGTCGGCATGAAGCCCACCTCGCGGCCGATGACGACCAGCAGGTACAGCTCCAAGAAGGGAACGATGAGCGCGAGCAGGAAGTACTTGAACACCCCCGCAATCTAACGCCGAGCGCTCCCTCGCGCCGGACAACCCAGCGGGCGTGAAGGCCCCTCCTCGCCCGCCCGGCCTACCTGCCGCCGAGGTTCCCCAACATCGAGTCCACGAGCATGTAGAGGAAGAAGAAGGCGGCGATGGCGATGAGGAAGAACTTCGCGCCCGGCTGGAAGCTCTTGGTCCCTTCCGTCGTCAGCGGCGTGTACGTGGCGGAGCCCATCGCCTCGGTCGACGCCCCGGAGGCCCCGCCCGCGTAGCGCACCGTGCGCATGTACTGGTCCGCCACCATGCCTTCGTCGGAGGCCACCAGCGAGCGGCCCAGTTGGGGGTCCACGAGCCGGGCTCCCGCCTGGGTGGCCAGTCTGGAGGCCTCGCCCACCACCTCGCGCACCAGGTCCGAGCGCTCGGCCAGGGGGATTCGCAGCTCGGTGGCCACCACCCGCCCGCCCTCGCGCAGCACGCCCACCTCCACGTCTCCGTGCTGGAGGTGCCAGAGGCGGTTTCCATCCGGACGGACGGTCACCCGCTTCTCCGAGAGGTGGCCATCCACCCGCGCCGCCTCGTAAGGCGTGCCCGGCGTCATCGTCTGTAGGAGCAACTCGTATCTCACGCGGGTTGCGAGTATACGCCGCGAATCGCCATGCCCACCTCTTCCAAGCCCCCTTCTGGCC
>NZ_JABXEM010000278.1:0-14359 GCF_013372595.1 Myxococcus sp. AM011 | reverse complement strand
GTGGGAAGTCAGAGGGGAGAGGAGCGAGGGAATGGGTGAGGGACCGAAGCGGCCGGCGACGTACGAGGACCTGCTCGCACTGCCGGAGAACATGGTCGGGCAGATAATCGACGGGGAGCTCATCGCCATGCCCCGGCCGGCGAGCCCGCATGCGAGAGCGAATTCCCGCCTTCAGGGCGAGCTCTACGGACCCTTCGAGCGGGGCCGGGGAGGGCCTGGAGGTTGGCTGTTGCTGGTGGAGCCGGAGCTGCACTTCGGTCAGGACGTGCTGGTGCCGGACCTGGCGGGCTGGCGTCGGGAGCGGATGCCGGAGATGCCGAACGCGCCGTACTTCACCCTGGCGCCGGACTGGGTCTGCGAGGTGCTCTCTCCGTCCACGGCGTCACTGGACCGGGTGCGGAAGAAGCGCATCTACGCCCGAGAAGGCGTGCGCCATGTCTGGCTGGTGGACCCCAAGGAGCGGACGCTGGAGGTGTTTCGCCTGGAGGGCGGCCGCTGGGTGGAGCTGGGCACGTATACAGGGGACGAGCGTGTGCGTGCCGAGCCCTTCGAGGCGGTGGAGCTGGAGCTGGGCATCCTGTGGCTTCCGGAGTCGACGCCGAAGACGCCCTGAAGCTCAGTGCATGACGCGCTTGCCGGAGGTCTCCGTGGCCTGCGCCGTCGCGGGCTGGCGCATGAGGAGGTCGCCCACCGTCTGGAGCACGTGGGTGGTGGCTCCTTCCGGGTCCCTGAAGAAGTGGGGCGTCCAGAGTCGGACGAGCTTCCAGCCCTGGCCTTCGAACACGGCGGTGCGGAAGAGGTCCCACTCCACACGGTCGGCGGCCTTGGGGTAGCGCGTGCCGTCGCAGAGCAGGCCGACGGTGACGTCGCCCGGGACGGTGGGGTGGTGCAGGGCGAGGTCCACGCAGAAGCCGTCATTGCCCCAGTTCACGTCGGAGGACACGTGGTGGCGTCGCGCGAGGTGTGACGCCAGTGCGCGGGCGAACACGGAGTCCGCCTCGGTCTCCCGCTCGCGCACGACGAGTTCGCGCGGAGTGGAGGGCTCGGAGATGGGGAGCGCGTCGTCGCGAGTGGCCTCCGCGTGGGCGTGGGCGATGCGTTCAGCGAACTGGAGGTAGGCGAAGAGGAGCCAGCCTCCGTTGGGTTGGCGGCCGGACTCCACGGGCGGCAGGGCGGTGTACGCGTCGCGAGGAATGGAGGTGACCAGGTGCACCTGCTGGCGGGCGCGGGTGACGAGCACGTTGAGGCGCCGCCCTCCGCCCGCGCTGCCGAGCGGGCCGAAGCGTCGGTAGAAACGTCCCTGTCGGTCGGGCCCGTAGGTGGTGCTGATGATGAGGTGGTCTCGCTCGTCGCCCTGGACGTTCTCGAGGTTCTTGACGAAGAGGCCCTCGAAGGAGCCGGCGCCACGGCGGGTGCGAGCGGCGGCGAGCCGGGCGGCGAAGATGGAGTCCTCCGCGGACAGTTCATCGAGGACGTCGGTGATGGCGTCGCGCTGTGAGAGGTTGAAGCAGGCGATGCCGATGGAGGGAGGCTCGGGGCGGGCGAGCAGTTCCTTCACGAGCTGGCCCACGGCGCGGGCCTCGGTGAGATTCACCCGCTTCTCGTAGGTGCCGCCCACGGGGAGCAGGCTCAGGGGCGCGTGGGGTGCGCGGTGCGAGGGATGCGCGGGGATGGCCTGGAGCCGCTTGTCGTAGAAGTGCTCGTTGCTGAAGGCGATGAGGTCCGCATCCCGCGAGCGGTAGTGGACGTCGAGGTAGCACTGGTCGATGTCCAGATTGAGCGCGGCGGAGAGCAGGTCTTCCACCTCGGACTGCTGGTCCTCGAAGAGGCCCTGCTCCGTTTCAGCTTCGGTGTCCTGGCTCTGCACCACGGCGGACTCGAAGAAGCGGGTGGGCGGGAGTTGCTTCGGGTCTCCGGCGATGACGACGCGCCTGGCGCGGGTGAGGACGGGCAGGGCCTCCTCGAGTCGGCACTGGGAGGACTCGTCGAAGATGACGACATCGAAGATGGGGCGGCGCGGGAAGATTTGCGCCACCGTCTGGGGGCTGGCCATCCACACGGGGCGGGCGTCGAAGAGCGGGTCTCCGCCTTCGAGTTCGAGGCCGGTGGCGATGACCTGCCGCACGCGCATGGCGCGCTCGCCTCGGAGCATGAGGCGGCGGCGCAGCTCCGCGCCCTGGGTGTTGAGTCGTCCTCCGGTGCTGGCGAGCAGGCGCTCGCGCTGGCGCTGCGTCCACCGGTGGAGGATGGCGTCGCGGACGAGTCCGCGCTTCTTCTCCTCGAGCACGCGGTATCGGGCCTGGGTGGCCTGGGCGCGCTCGGCGTCGACGTGCTGGAGGGCGGGGTCTTCACGCAGGCGTGAGGACGCCTCCGCGGCGAGCGTGGCCTTGAGGACGGACGTCCATCCCGTGTCCGCGTCCACGCCCTGGCGTGCCAGGGCTTCCACCGCGGTCTCCAGCGTGGGCGGCATGCCGGACAGCAACGAGCGCAGGCGCAGCATTCCCTCCACGGTGGACAGACGTGCATGGAAAGCGGAGGTGATGGGGAGCAGTTGGGCGCCAGCGCGCAGCTCGCGCGAGCGGGTGGCGAGCCACGTCGAGGAGAGGAGTCCTGTTTCGGAGAGGCGCTTCTCCAGTTTCGCCACCGCCGCGCCTCGGGCGGGAGATTGACGGAGGGCCGTGAGCAGCGCGGCGCGAGCGGAGGCGTCTCCCGTCAGGGCCCGGCGCACGGCGTCGCGGCACGAGGCGAGCAGAGGCGTGTTGTCCAGCGTGCCCAGTACGTCGAAGAGGGCGCTGTGAGTGCGCAGGTCCCGCGACAGCAGCTCATCGGGAAGGCTCGCGAAGGTGGAGAGGCCTCCGGCGGAGCTCGGAGCCTCACCGGGGTAGGTCAGGCCCACGGCCGAGCTCTGCGTCCTGGTGGAAATCGGAGCCAGCGTGGAGCGGTGGAACTCGCTCAGCAATGCGCGGGCACGAGCGCCAGTGAGGAATCGACTGACACGGTCAGCGGCGGCGGCACCCAGCGTGAGGCCGAACTGCTGGAGCACCTTGCGAGCGCCCGCCTTCCGAGCAAAGCAGAAGAAGGCGTACCACTTGCTGGCGATGCCCAGATACGCGCCCAGCGTGGCGAGCGCCGTGGACAGCGCGCCCAGGGACTGGGGCTGCTCACGCTGAATCAACGCGAGCTCCGTATCGAGTGGCCCCTCGGAGAGCACCTTCACCTGGGGCGCGAGCCCATCGAGCTGTGCCTTCGCGCTCCGCACTGCGTCTGCGGAGGCGATGCTCCAGCGCGCGAGCGCTTCAGGGTTCGCGGTCTCCAGCAGCGGAGCAAGCTGCTCGGCGAAGTGGGCGCGCGCTGTGCCCTCGGCTTCGGGCTCCGCGCCAAAGGAGGGGATGTTCGGGGATGCGAGGGAGTCGGCCTCACGGGCCGCGTCGACCGTGGTGCTCAGGCGCTCGCGCCAGGTGGCCAGCGGCGTGGCGAGGTACGTGGCCAGGTCCACGCCCAGGGCTTCGCGCCAGGGATTGTCCGGGTAGCCTTCCTTGAGCGCGCGCTCCAGGACTTCGCGTGTCTCGCGCTCGCGCGGGATGACGTCACCCAGCCGCGCGGAGGCGAGGGACGACGTGGCGGGACTGAGCGCGGCGGGAGTCTCCAGGGAGAGCCACTGGCCCACCAACTCGTGGAAGGAGGGAGCGGTGCCGCCGGCGGGGCGCTCGGAGAGGGCGCGCTCGGCGGTGCTGAGCTCGTCGTGGAGGGTTTGGATCTCCTCGTCCACGCTGGACAGCTCCTTCGTCACGGCGGCGTGGGTCCGCGCTTCGGGCAGGGTGTCGAGCTGTTCGCGGATGCCCATATAGAGGTCCCGCTGATCTCTCTGTGCGTCGTGCACGACGGCGCACAGATTGCCCAGGCCCAGGTGGTCCAGCCGGTGCTTCACGACGTCGAGCGCCGTGCGTTTGTCGCAGACGAACAGCACCCGCTCACCTCGGGCGAGGTGGTCGCCGATGGCATTGGCGATGGTCTGCGACTTGCCGGTGCCAGGAGGCCCATGGATGACGAGCCCTCGACGGCTGCGCGCCAGTCGCACCGCACGGGCCTGACAAGGGTCCGCGATGGTGACGAGCCGTTCCTCGGCGGCGAGCTTGAGCCCCTCCAGGTTCCGCTCACCGCCGCCCGAGTGAGCGACCTGCCCGAGCGACACATCCACTCGCAGGAAGCTCTCCAGCGGACCGGAGATGGGCTCGCCGTCCACGAGCGCGCGCATGTCATCCACGAGGCTCTGATTCGACAACGGATACAAGCCGAGCACGGCGCTGGGGATGATGGAGGCCGTGGCGCCTTCCTCGTCCGAGCGGGGCACGGGAGCCAGGAGCGTCTCGGGCGAGAAGGTCGCTGGAGCAGGCAGCTCCAACGCCTTGGAGACGAGGGCCGCCAGTTCGTTGACCTCGCGCCAGGGGTCTACACCCTCCTCATCGGCGAACAGCTCGCCGAAGCGCTCCCCCGTCTGTTGTTCGAGCCACGCGAGCAACGCGGTGTTGGGTGCGACGCGGTCCACGCCTTCTTCGGCGCCTTCCAGCTCGACCGCCGTCGCGCGTCCCTTCTTCACGGTGATGCGCACGGGGACGAAGGCGATGGGCGCGAGGATGCGCCGGGTGCCGAAGCCGCGCTTGTCCTTGGTGCTCGGGGGCAGGTGCAGCAAGGGGAAGCCGACGTGGAGGACATGCGCGCCGGTGTCCTGCTCGAAGATGCGGGCGTCCTCGACGATGGCCGCGAGCTTGCGCAGCAGGGCCTGTTGTTCCTCCTCGGCTCGCGTCGACGTTGAGACTGTTTCATCGTCGTCGGCCTCGAGTTCCACGCGAGGCGCGCGCATGTCGTCCGCGCTGGCCCGAGTGCCTTCGAGTGACGTCGAGAGTCCGGACGAGCCCGACTTTGGGAGCGGCTTCACGGTGAGCCGGGCCGAGGCCTTGTCTCCGAGCAGCGCGGCCAGCACCGCGTGAGGTGGAGTGCCGTCCAGTCGGCTCAGCACGGAGAGGTCCAGGCGCTGGCGACTGTGGTGGGGGCGGCAGTTGAGGCTGGGTCCGGACGCGAGCGCGGCGTAGAGCCGCTCGAGCATCTTCGCGAGGACGCGGCTGCGGGACTCGGACGACACGGCGGTACCTCTCTCCAGGGGAGGGAGGTCGCTGTCTACCATGGGGCCTGGAGGGTGACCTCAGTCCGCCAGTGCGGCGGCGAGCGAGCGAGCGGCGGCCTCCAGCGCCTCCGAGGGGAGATGATCCACCGGGGCCGCGTCGAACACCGCGCGGCCCCACAGTCGCCGCGGAGTCTCCCGGAAGCGCGGCACCAGGTGCAGGTGGCAGTGGCGGAGCACGTCGCCGATGGCGAAGGCGTATGCGTGCTCGGCGCCCAGCACCTCGCGTTGGGCGCGCATCACCCGAGCGGCGAACCCACCCAGCTCCCGCGCCGTGGCGTCATCCAGCTCGTACCAGGCACGTGCATGTTGCTCGCTGGAGATGACGACCCAGCCGGGAACGGGACTGGGGCCCGCGACGCCATGCAGCACCAGCCCTGGAGCCCGGGCCAGGATGCCCCCCACGGGGCGGTGCTCGCCGCGTGTGATGGCACAGCCGAGACACGGCTCATTCACATCCACCATGGGGCCACCGTAGCAGTCGTTTTTCGCCAGGGCAGGGCGCTCTGAAGACGCATCGCGCAAGGGAGGGTCTCGTCAGACCCTCTGGAAACTAAGAGAATGGGAGGGGTGTGTTGTGATCGCCCCAGGGCGTGGTGTTCGCGGTTTGGGACGAGGGGGAGTGCGACTGTCGCCTGCTTGACGTGAAGGGGCCGGGTCGGAGAGTGTCCGCCCCACGCTCTTTCATGGTTGGGGGCGTGAGAGCTCAAGCAAATCTTTTCAAGGTGGGGATGATGAAGAAGCATCTGGTCATGGCCGTGGTGCCGTTCTTGGCGCTGGGGTGCGGTGATGATTTCAAGGACGAGAACGGTGACGGCATCGCCGACGGTATCCGCGAGCCGGACAGCGTGACGGTGGTGACGCCCGCGACGCCGAAGGGGACGGTGTCGGGCCAGGTGTTGAGCACGGACCTGAAGCCGCTCGCCGAGGCCTCGGTGGAAATCACCATCGGCAGCTCCGCGGATCCGCTCGCTGGGACGACGGATGCGAAGGGCAACTTCGAGTTCAAGGACGTCCCGGCCGGCTCCCAGGTGCTGCTGACCTTCACCAAGGCGGGCTATGCCACGCTGCGGGCCACGTCGACGATTCCGTCGTCGGCGGGCAACGTGCCCATCAACAACGCGAACGTGAGCTTCGGCCCCGTGACGCTGACGCGTCTGGACGGCTCGCTGCGCTTCCTGCTGGTGACGCCGCAGGGCCGTCCCGCGGCGAACGTGCGCGCGACGCTCGAGGCCGCGCCCGCGGGCACCATCATCCTGTCGAACAACGACAGCACCACGCGCGTGGTGAGCACGGTGGTCGTCGAGGCGACGTCCGACGACCAGGGCGCGCTGGTGTTCCAGGGCATCCCGGCCGCGCAGGAACTGGCGCGCCTGAACCAGGGCCAGTACCGGCTGTGGGTGTCCGCGGTGGACTCCAACAGTGACGGCGTGCCGGAGACCAACGGCTACGTGAGCAGCTACTTCGCCAGCGACGTGGTGGCCTCTGGGACCACGCGCCTCATCAACCTGCCCAACTCGCGGCCGACGAACGCGACGCTGACCGTCGAGGGCAGCAACGTGGCGATGCTGCGGGGTGCCGCGGATCCGCATCCGCTGCGCAACATGGTGCGGCCGGGCGAGCCCATCTACCTGTACTTCAACCACCCCGTGCAGCCGAGCTCCTTGCTGGTGCGTCTGACGGACGAGTACGCCAAGGAGGCGCTGCCCGTCACCGTGGCTCTGGGCAATGGTGGCTACAGCGCCACTGTCACGCCGGGCAACGGCGTGGTGCAGACGGGCAAGGAGTACAACCTGGACCTGCGCGCTGTCTCCGCGGAGACCGGCAACCTCTACTCCCGCACCGGCTTCTTCTTCGGTGGCGAGACCGGCACCGTGACGCCGGTGACCATCGCGGAGGCGCGTTATCAGGAGACGTCGTTGACGGCGCCCACCTCGCAGCAGCTCAACACGGGTGAGCTCGTCTACATCAACTTCAGCTCCCCCCTCTTCACTCCGCCCGTGTTCGCTGACGGTTCGAAGGTGCAGGTCTTCTTCAACGTCGACATCGACAACAACGGGACCGTGGGTCGTGGGTCGTTTGGCGAAGTGGGCAACTACAGTGGTCAGGGTTTCGTGCTGAGCATCAACGAGCCCACGGCTCCCTACCAGACTCGTGTGCAGCAGCCCGAGTTGCCTGTCTTCCCCATCACCACCTCGGGGTACAGCACCCGTTACTCGTTCGTCTACTCTGGCGTGGGAATCATCCCGAGCACCACGTCGATGCAGGTCGCGTTCTCGAAGCTGGCGGAGCGTGGTGTCACCGAGACCTACCAGAGCATCTGGGGCCAGCCGCTCACCGTGGACCTGACGGTCAATAGCATCGCGACCCAGCCGGTTCCGGTGCCTGCTCCGTAACATCCGACAGGGCTTGAGCCCTTCGACATTGCTTCAATGAATCATGACCGCGCCTCCGTGAGCTTGCTCACGGAGGCGTTGGTGTTTCTGGGTCCAAATCCTGGTGCGTAGACGCGAGTCCATGTTCCGGGATACGCATTCCTGGCGCTCCACACCCAGGCGCGCACCTGCTTCCTGGCATGAGGGGCTTTCGGCGCCTGCCTTGAGCTGGAACAGGGCTTGCCACGGCTTCACACCATGTCCCTTTCCTTTCTTCGCGTCTCTTTCATCTTCCTGGGGCTCATGGCGGGAGCCTGCATCGACATTCCTGAAGTCCAACCCGTCGCTGAAGACACGGACGCAGGGCCTGTCGCGCCAGGAGATGCCTCGACGCCCGATTCAGGTGTGCCCTCTCTGCAGTTGGTGCTCGTCACGTCGAGGACCGCCACGAATGGTTCCCTCGGTGTGTCGGTTGAGTTGAATGGCCCCACTCCAGAGTTGGTGGAGCTGTTGGTCGATGGCGAGAGCGTGGCGACGCTCCTCCCCCCGTACATGAAGCAGTTGGATACCCAAGGCCTCGCGGAGGGACAACACGTGCTGCACATTCGCGCGACTCTTGGTTCCAAGGTGTTTCTTAGCGCGCCGCAACCGCTCACCGTGGACCGGTCTGCTCCGTCATGGGTTTCGCGCACTCCTTCGACAGGTGCTGCCTTGGTTCCCGTGAATCATGTGGTCCAGGCCGTCTTCTCGGAGCGGTTGGATTCGGCGACCGTCCATTCGACTTCCGTTCGGATGTTCGCGGGCGCGAACATCATCGCCGCGGACGTGTCCCTCTCCGTCGATGGAACGACGGTGACCGTGAGTCCGCTTTCACGTCCTCCACTCGATGTGCTCGTGAAGGTGATGTTCGCTGACTCGGTGACGGACGTGGCGGGCAACTCAGTGCCGGCCGGGGAGGCGTGGAGTTGGTCCCTGCCTGGCTTCTTGCCGCTCGGCGATTTCTTGTTCACGGAGTCGAGGACAGACACGTCAGCGCTCTATGAGGCGCTCCAGTTGGACACTGCTGGACGGCCGGTCGTGGCCTGGGTCGATGAGCTCCGAAACGGGGTGTACGTGCGCCGGTGGACCGGAGAGACCTGGGAGTTGTTGGGAGCCGGGTTGCGCACGGACTCTCCCTCTCAGCTTCCTACGGGCCTTGCCCTTGCATTGGATGCCAACGATGAGCCCGTCGTGGCCTGGAGCGAATTTCACGGCTCGGTGGTCTATGTGCATCGTTGGAACGGAACAGGTTGGGAAGCCATGGGTGCGCCCGTTCCAAGCCCACTCAATCCCTGGAGTGTCGCCCTGGGTAGGAGCGCGGCAGGGCAGTGGTATCTGGGCTTCGCCTCGGGGAACTTTGAGGGATCTCAGCTCTTGGTCTGGAGATGGGAGAGCGACCACTGGTCTCAGTTGGGAGCGGCGCTCAAGGTGGTCCCGACAGCGTCGATGATAGGGCCGCGCATGGACTTTCGTGGTGCGCAGGGCCCTCTCGTGAGGTGGACCGAGTGGAGCACCACGGGAGATGATTGGGGATACATGCGACGGTGGCAGGCGGGAAGCTGGCAGGCCATTCCCCTTCCTTCCCAGAATCCCGGGGGTGTATGGGGGTTGGATGCCTTGGAGCGTCCCCTCAACCTCCTGGCTTCTTCTGGGGATGAGGTCCGGCTTCGCGCATGGGATGGATTGGATTGGGTTCAGCTTGGGGCACCGATGGCGGGCCGCTTCGCGGGAGCGACGCAGGTTGCCGCCTTGGGATTGTCCTTGGACCCGGCAGGAAACCCGGTGGTCCTGTTGCGAGAGGCGGAAGTCCCGGAGCAGGCAGAGTCGTTTTATGTCCGCCGCTTGCGTGATGGGGCCTGGGAGGATTGGGGAGGGCTGCTCCGGCCCCTTCCTGAGGGAGCCCGAAGCAAGTATCCCTTGTTCGCGGTCATGCCTTCGGGCCGCGTCCTCATGGTTCGGGCCGAATCCACCGCGCCGAACGTGTGGCCCATCCGGGTCTACATCTCCAACGAGTGAGCTGATCCGCGTGCCTGTGCGGTGGTGATGTGTCCCCCACCGTTCTCCATTGAACGGTGGGCAGGGGGTTCCCGAGTCGCGGTGGGGTGGGCGCCAGGGTGGATGCGTGCATAGATTGTCCACCGCTGTTCCCCTACACACGAGGCGCCTGTTCCATGACGCGCACGGCCACCCCCACTTCCGAAGAGCTGGTGCCGGGCACAAGCCCGGACGCGTCCCAGGGGGGACGCAGGCGGGTCCTGGTCGTCGATGACTTCGACGATGCCCGCGAGATGTATGCGGAGTATCTGGAGTTCGTCGGCTTCGAGGTGGATACCGCCCGCGATGGCATGGAGGCGGTGGAGAAGGCCCAGTCGAACGAGCCGGACATCATCCTCATGGACCTGTCCCTGCCCGTCATGGACGGCTGGGAAGCCACCCGGCGCATCAAGCAGGACCTGCGTACTCGCGACATCCCAGTGATGGCCCTGACGGGACACGTCCTCGCCGGCAACGCGGAGCACGCACGTGAAGCCGGCGCCGACGAGTTCGTCGCCAAGCCGTGCCTGCCTCAGGACCTGGAAAACAAGATCCGCAACATGCTCAAGCCGAGCAAGGCGCGTAAGCGGGAAGGCCAGGAGGGCTGAGTCCGTAGCGAAGGGTGAATGCCCACCACCTGACACTTCCCAGAGCCCCTCTACCGCGCCCGGAGGTGTTCCACGCCGGGGAGGGTTGCCGTTCCCAGCGGGGATGCATACGCCCTCCTGGTGGGAATCCCTGCAGCCTCGCCGCCAGACGCGTGGGCGCCGCCCCTGGAGTTCGACGAGTACCGAATCGTGCGGCCCATCGGTCGAGGGCGGACCGGCCGCGTGTACCTGGCCCAGGACACGCTCCTCGAACGCCCGGTGGCGGTGAAGTTCATCCCCTCGCTCGGCCCCAATGCCCTGGCCCGCTTCCTCGTCGAGGCCCGTGCCGCCGCGCGCATCCAGCACCCCAATGTCGTCACGCTCTACCGGGTGGGACAGCTCGACGAGCAGCCCTACCTCGTCTCGGAGTTCATCCGGGGCGTGAGCCTGGACCGGTTGGTGAAGCCCCTGCGGTGGGAGCGCGTGCTCACCATCGGCCGGGATTTGGCTAGGGGCCTGAGCGCCGCCCACCGTCGAGGCGTGCTCCACCGCGATATCAAACCCGGCAACGCCGTGCTCACCGAGAGCGGCGCCGTGAAGCTGCTCGACTTCGGGCTCGCCAAGCTCCTGGACAGCGCCGCCGGCCCGGAGGACGCCGCACCGCCCCGGAACGCCCCCCCGCCAGAACTGCCGGCGGACCTGGACCCGGAGGCCAACCCGCACTTCTCCGCGCGCTCGCTGGACGGTGTCTTCCTGCCCTCGCTGCCGCAGGGCGCGCTGGTGGGCACGCCCTACTACATGTCCCCCGAGGCCTGGGCGGGCGAGGACCTGACGGCGCGCAGTGACGTGTACTCGCTGGGCGTCGTCCTCTACGAGCTGTGCGTCGGCCGCGGGCCCTTCCGCGACGTCGTCTGGCGCGAGCTGCCCCACGTGGTCCGCACCCAGGACGCGCTGCCCCTGGCCACCGTCGCGCCCCATGTCGACGCCACCTTCGCCGGGGTCATCGACCGGTGCCTGCGTCGCGAGCCCTCCGAGCGCTTCGGCTCCGCCGCGCTGCTGCTGGAGGCGCTCGAGGCCCTGTCGCGCGAGGACGCCCCCACGCACGTGCCCGAGGGCAATCCCTACCGGGGCCTGCGTGCCTTCGAAGCCGAGCACCGCGCGCTCTTCTTCGGCCGTCGCCGCGAGTGCCGTGCCGTCCTGGAGCGGCTGCGCTCCGAGTCCTTCCTGCTCATCACCGGTGACTCCGGCGTGGGCAAGTCCTCCCTCTGTCTGGCCGGCATCCTCCCCTCCGTGGCCGAAGGCGGACTGGAGGACGGGCGGCGCTGGCACTCCGTCCGACTGGTGCCGGGCCGCAAGCCCGTCGCCGCCCTCGCTGCGGCGCTCGCGCCTCTCCTGTCGATGGAAGAGGAGCCGCTGGCCGAGGCACTCCGCTCGGAGCCCTCGGGCCTGGTGCGCAGGCTCCGGGCCCGCCTGGGCGCGCGCGAGGGCCTGCTCGTCTACGTGGATCAACTCGAGGAACTGGCGACCCTGGCCGAGCCCCTCGAAGCGGCGCTGGCGGGACAGGCCCTGGGCGGGCTCGCGGAAGGCGCCAGTGGCGTGCGCCTGCTGGCCTCCAGTCGCAGCGACTTCCTCACCCGGCTCACCTCCGTGCCGGGCCTGGGCGCGGAAGTCCCTCGCGCGCTGTACCTGCTGCGCGCGCTCACCGCCGAGGAGACCCGGGAGGCCGTCACCGGCCCCGCGCGCGTGAAGGGCGTGCGCTTCGAGTCGGAGGCGCTGGTGGACTCGCTCGTCACGGCCGCGGCCGAGGGCGGGCTCCCGCTGCTCCAGTTCGCGCTCGCGGAGCTGTGGGAGGCTCGCGACGCGAAGGCGCAGGTGATTACCCAGGCCGCGCTGGACTCGCTGGGCGGCGTGGCGGGCGCGCTGGCGAAACACGCGGACGCCGCGGTGGAGCGGCTCCTGCCAGACCAGCGCGTGGCGGCGAGAGGCGTGCTGCTGCGGCTCGTCACCGCCGACGGGACCCGCGCGCGCAAGACGGACCGGGAGCTCGCGGGAGAGGACGTGCGCTATCGCGCCGCGCTGGAGGCACTCGTCCGGGCCCGGCTGCTGGTGGCGCGCGAGGCGCCGGAAGGAACGTCCTACGAGCTCGCCCACGAGGCGCTGCTGTCCGGTTGGAACTCCCTGGCGCGCTGGCTCGCGGAGGCCGCCGAGCGCCGGGAGGTGCAGGCCCTGCTGGAGACCGCCGCCGCGCACTGGGAGAAGCTGAACCACTCGCGCGAGCTGCTGTGGGGGCCGCGCCAGCTCGCCGAGGCGGCGGTGCTGGACTCGGGCGAGCTGACGCGCCGCGAGCAGGACTTCCTGCGCGCCTCGCGACGCACGCTCGTGCGCAGCCGGGGCGTGCGACATGCGCTGACCGTGGGCTTCATCCTGTCGCTGGGCCTGGTCTACGGCGGCCTGAAGCTGCGCGAGCGCTGGAGCCTGGAGCGTCAGGTGCGCGCCGAACTGGACGAAGCCCAGCACTCCCTGGAGACGGTGGTGGAGACGAAGGACCTGCTCCACTCCGAGCGCGCCGAGGCCTTCCGTCTCTATGGCAGCGGCCAGAAGCCCGACGCGGACCGGCTGTGGAGCAAGAGCGTGGCCCGGGCCGCGCAACTGCGGCACCGCTTCGACGGAGTCTCCGGTCGACTGGAGCGGGCCCTGGCCCTGGCGCCGGAGCGACCGGACGTTCGCGACGCGCTCGCGGACTTCCTCTTCGAGCGGGCCCTGTGGGCCGAGCAGGAAGGCGAAGTCTCGGCGCTGCCCACGCTCCTGCAACGCCTGCGGCTCTATGACTCGCGGGGCGAGCGCTGGACGCGGTGGACCGCGCCCGCGCGCCTCACCCTGGACGTCGCCGCGCACGACGTCGAGGTGGAGCTGCGTCCGTTGATGCGCGATGCGCTCGGCGACGAGCAGCCAGGTGCTCCGCTGCCGCTGGAGTCGGAGCCGTGGATGGACGTCTCCGTCCCGCCCGGGCTCTACCAGCTCACGTTGCGCGCGCCGGACCACGAGCCGGTGACGCAGCCCTTGTTGCTGAGACGCGGAGAGGCTCGGCGGCTGGAGCTTCGGCTGCCTCGCGTGGGTGCGATTCCCACGGACTACGTCTTCGTGCCGCCGGGAGAGGTGCGCTTCGGCAGCGCCGCAGATGCGAGCGTCCGCGAGTTCTTCAACGCGGTGCCGCAGCACGCGGTGCAGGTGCCCGGCTTCCTCATCGCGCGCCATGAGGTGACGTATGCCGACTGGCTCGCCTTCCTGGAGTCGATGTCTGTCGAGCCGCGCGCCTCGCACCGGCCCCACGTGGGCACGGGCGGGTACGCGGGACACCTCTCGCTCGACCAGGTGGACGGGGTCTGGCGGCTGCGCTTCCAGCCCGGCAACGTGCCATACGAGGCGCGCGCGGGAGAGCCCGTGCGCTATGCGAATCGCACGCGGCGGGGCGAGCAGGACTGGCGCCGCTTCCCGGTGAGCGGCATCTCCTTCGCGGACGCGGAGAAGTACGTGTCGTGGCTGTCGTTCAGCGACCGGGTGCCGGGCGCGAGGTTGTGCTCGGAGCTGGAGTGGGAGCGCGCGGCGCGCGGCGTGGACGGACGCGAGTTCCCTCATGGCGACCGGCTGGGCGCGGACGACGCCAACATCGACGCCACGTACGGCAAGCAGCCGGGAGGCTTCGGCCCGGACGAGGTGGGCAGTCACCCCGCGTCGCGCAGTCCCTTCGGCGTGGACGACATGGCCGGCAATGTCTGGGAGTGGACGCGCTCATGGCTGGAGCCAGGCCGTGCGGTGGCGCGCGGTGGGAGCTTCTCCTTCGCGGCGACCTCCGCGCGCGCGACGAACCGGGAGCTGCCAGAGCCCTCGCTGCGCGACGTGACGATGGGCCTGCGCGTGTGCGCGGACCTGCCCTCGCCCGCACCCTGAGGGATGCTCGCTCGCACGCAGAGGGAGCATCCCAGCTACCGGACGTTGGAACCGCCCGACTGTCCAAGCGTGCTTGCACGCTGGCTCCCCGCGGACGATGCGTGTGTCGTTCGGTCATCACTCCGGCTTGCGAGCGGGCAGGCTCCTGCGAACCTTGAGTCCAGTCGGAGTCGGGCGGGGTCGGGGAGGTACGGGGC
>NZ_JABXEM010000277.1:0-14431 GCF_013372595.1 Myxococcus sp. AM011 | reverse complement strand
CCGCCCCCACCGACGACACGCCCCGCGCCAGTCGCTCCACCGCCATCGGCACCGTGGCCTGCCTCCTCCTCGCCCTGCCCTTCCTGGTGCTCGGCCTGTGGCTGCTGGACGGAAAGTCGCGGATGGACTTCCGTTGCGAGCCGGGAGGGCCGTGCACACTGACTCGCTCCGGGTGGCTCACGCGCGAGCCGGTGGCCACGCTGCCGCTGGACGCGATTCAGGCCGTCACGGTGGAGCACAGCCGCAGCGCCCGCCGCACGTCCGTGCCCATCTACCGACCGCGGCTCGAGACGACGCAGGGCAAGCTGCCCCTCTTCGCGCAGTGGGCCACCGAGGAGAGCGAGGCCACCGCCGTGAAGGAGCAGGTGGAGCGCTACCTCGCCTCGCCAGGCACGGGGCCGCTGGAGGTGATTCGGGATGACCGGCGCGCGTCCCTGCGCGTGGGCGGCGCGTACACCGGCGTGGGCGTGGCGCTGCTCCTCTTCAGCGTGTGGCTGGCGTGGCGCACCAGGTCCCATCGCCGCGCCGAACGCTCCGCTTCAGGGGCCTGACAGTCACTCCGCACCCGGGACAGCGGGCCTCTGGCCCGCACCCGGGGGGTGGATTCCTGTCCCGGGGCTCCATGCTAGCTTCGCGAAGCATGGAAGCTTCTATCAACCCGAGAGGCTGGGGGGTCTGGCTGGTCGTGCTGTGGGCCTGCCTGGCTCCGGGACTGGCCCTGGCGAACACGCCCGACTCCGAGGAGTCGGCGGGGCTCTTCCGCCATCGCATCGAGCGCGCGGGGACGCTGTACGAGGCGCTGGAGTACGAGAAGTCCCTCAATTGGCTGACCCAGGCGAAGCAGGTGGCGTCCACCATCGACGAGCAGTCGGAGGTGGCGCTCTACCGAGGGCTGGTGCTCGCCGACCTGGGCCGCAGGAAGCAGGCGCTGGAGGAGTTCCGCACCGGCCTGACGCTGCGGCCCGAGGCGAAGCTGCCCGTCGCCGCGGCCCCCAAGGTGGAGCGGGACTTCGAGTCGGTGCGCAAGCAGGTGCAGCTCAAGCAAGGCACCGCGTCCGCGAAGGCCGCGCCCGTGGAGACGCCTGTTCCCGTCGTCGAGGAGCCGAAGGCCCTCGTGCCCGCGCCCGAGGAGAAGCAGGCGGAGGCGACTCCCGCGCCACAGTCCGAGACGAAGCCGGGCTTGCGCTCGCGACTGAGTGAAGCGGGTTCGTCGCTGGGGAAGAATGTCGGCTCGGCGCTGGGCTCCGCGCTGGACACGGTCATCGGCCCGAAAAACAAGCCCGCGACTCCGCCAGCATCCGACGCCGCGAACGAGAAGCCGTGAGGGGCCGGTGCAGTCCTGTGCGACAGGTTGAATGTGAAGAGACGGGCTGGAGCAGCAAGCCCGTGCCCTCCGCCTCCCGCCGTCGCGAACGAGGAACCGTGAGGGCCGGGTTCAATCCTGCGACAGGTTGAGCTTGAAGACGTTGGCGGTACCGGCCTTCACCTCGAAGCTGCGCGTCACCTTCTTCCCCAAGCGCGTGTTGACGGCCGTCACGGCATAGATGCCCTCGGGGACGTCGATGGTGGCGAGCGGTGTCTCGCCCAGCTTCTTGCCATCGAGATACACGACGGCGTAGGGGCGAATCCGGAACGCCACCGAGCCCAGCGCGCCCTTCACCGCTCGTGACGCGGGCTTCTTCGGCTCCGCGCTCGGGGCCTGTGTGTCACTGGCGGGTGAGGCCACGTAGCTGAGCAGGCCGCTGTCCTCATCCGCCCCGACGACCAACTCTCCCTGCGCCCGCTTCGCAGCGAGCTGCGCCTCCAGCGCGGCTTCGCCTTGCGGGTCCTCGGCGTCCTGTGCGGGAGGAGGAGTCTTCGTGGCTCCTTGCGCCGCGGTGGCGGTGCCCGTCTGAGTCTCGGGTGAACCCGCCACCGTTGCGGACGTTCCTATCGGAACCTCGGGCGAACCCGCCACCTGCGCAGGCGCGCCCATCGGAGCCTCGGGAGCACCGGCCACGTTCGTGGACGCACCTGTCGGAGTCTCGGGCACGGGGGCCGAAGTTCCTCGGCCGAGCAACGCATAACCCCCACCCGCCACGAGCAACACCGCGCCCGTGATTGCCGCCGGCACGAGCATCTTCCGCTTCGCGTTCCTCGGGTCCACGCGGGGACGCGTCTCGGTCTCCTGCTCGAACACGGCCGGCGCCTCGGCACGTTCTCCCGTCCGCGCGAGCGGCTTGCGCGAAGGCCCCGAGGGCACGGTGCGCTCGGGTGTCTCCTCTCGAGCCTCCCGGACCTCGGGCCGCGAAAGCATCGGCGCGGGCGTCGGAACGATTCGCTCCTCCACCACCTGCTCAACAGCCTGGGCCACCTGGTACGCGCCCACCGGCTCGCCCACCGACAACACGAAGCGCTCCAGGTCCACCTGCAGCGCGCGACAGTCCGGGTAGCGGTCCTCGCGGTCCTTTTGCAGCGCTCTCGTGATGATGTCCTGGAGCGCGGCGGGGACATCCTGACGATAGCGGCTCACCGGCATCGGCTCGCGCGAGACGATGGCCTGCATCAACACCAGCTCCGATGCCCCATCGATGGGCAGCTTTCCCGTGAGCAGTTCGTACAGCACCACGCCCAACGCATACACATCCACGCGCCGGTCCAACGGGTCCGCCCGCACCTGCTCGGGCGGCATGTACGCGACCTTGCCCTTCACGATGCCCGTCTGGGTGCGGTGCTTCTGTCCCGCCACCTTGGCGATGCCGAAGTCCACCACCTTCACCGCGCCCTGCCGGGACACGAGGATGTTGTCCGGGCTCACGTCACGGTGAATCAACCCGAGCGGCTGCCCCGTCGTCGGGTCCGCGAAGTCATGCGCGAAGGCCAGGCCCTCCGCCGCCTGCGCCACCACCTTCGCGCAGATGTTGGGCGCCAAGGGCTGTCCCTTCGACGCGGCCTGTCGCTGCCAGCGCCGCAGGTTGGGGCCGTCGATGAGCTCCATCGCGAGGAAGTAGCTGCCCTCCGCCTCACCGAAGTCGAAAATCTGGACGATGTGGGGATGGTTGAGCCCGGCGACGAGCCGCGCTTCACCGAGGAACATCTCCACGAAGGACGGGTCCTCCGCGAGGTGCGGGAGGATGCGCTTGAGCACCAGCGTCTTCTCGAAGCCCCCCGGCCCGGCCGCCTTCGCCAGGAACACCTCAGCCATGCCACCCGTCGCCAGCTTGCGGACGAGCTGATATTTCCCCAATTGCATTGCCCGGGAGGTTCCCTCACCTCTGTGTCCAAGGGAACCCCGGAGCCTGCCCTCCAGTCCGGGACGGACGGGCGAGCACCGGAAGCAAGCGCCTCCGGAGTCCCTACGTTTCAGAGGCCAAGGTCACGAAGTGCTTGTACCCCCGTCCAAGGGCGGGGCCTCCCCGCTCGCCGGGCGAGGAAGCAGGACGGCGTGCGCTCTCGCTGTGAGCCCGCCACCCCTTCCACTCTGCCCACATATGCCTAGCTTGTGGCCGATGCTGCGTGCCCTCCTTGGCCGATGGCGAAGCTCGCTGCGCCTGCTCCGGCCAGCGCACGTGGAGGCCGACCACGCGAAAATCTCCGTCACCCAGTTGGGCCACCGCTACGGCAACAAGGTCGTGGCGCTCCAGGACGTGGACCTGAACGTCCGCTCCGGAGAGCTCGTCTGTCTGTTGGGCCCATCGGGCTGTGGCAAGTCCACGCTCCTCTACGCGCTGGCGGGCCACGTGCAGCCCACCGGCGGCACGGTGTCCATTGATGGACAGCGCATCTCCGGACCCGGGCCGGACCGGCTCCTGATGTTTCAGGAGGCCGCCCTCTTCCCGTGGCTGACGGTGCGCGGAAACATCACCTTCGCCCTCGCGGCCCGAGGCGTGCCTCGCTCCGAGCGCAAGGAGCGCGCGGACCAGTACATCCGCCGCGTGCAGCTCCAGGGCTTCGAGGAGACGCTGCCGCACCAGCTCTCCGGCGGCATGAAGATGCGCGCCAGCCTGGCGAGGGCGCTCGCGGTGGACCCGACGGTGCTGCTCATGGACGAGCCCTTCGGCTCGCTGGACGCGCAGACGCGCATCCACATGCAGGAGCTCCTTCAATCCATCTGGATGCGCACCCACAAGACGATTGTGTTCGTCACGCACGACGTGCACGAGGCGCTGATGCTGGGCACCCGCGTCGTCCTGATGGCGCCGCGTCCAGGCCGCATCGTGCGCGACTTGGAGGTCCACCTGCCCATGCCGCGCCACCCGGAGGACGCGGCGCTCACGGAGATGGTGCGCCACGTCCAGGGCCTCTTGCGCGAGGTGGAGCGCAACACGCTGCCGGAAGCCACGCCGCCGCGAGCCACGGCGCCCGCCGCGTCGAGCCCCCCGCTGCCCGCGTCGGGACTGCCCCGGCCCGCGAGGTGAGCCATGAAGCGCGACGCCCCCTTGAAGAACTACGCGCAGAAGCTGGGCCTGGTGGTGGTGCTGCTGGGCCTCTGGGAGGGCCTGTCCCGCCTGGGCATCTGGTCTCCGTACCTCTTCCCTGGTCCGGTGACGGTGTCCAAGAGCCTCTGGAGCATGGCGGCCGACGGGCGTCTGCTGGATGCCACGCTGCGCTCCCTGGGGCGACTGGGCCGTGCCTACGTGGTGTCGGTGGCCATCGGTGTGCCCCTGGGCCTGTTGATGGCGCGGCTGGCCTTCTTCCGCAACGCGGTGAAGCCGGTGGTGATGGGACTGCAAGCGCTGCCGTCCATCTGCTGGCTGCCCTTGGCGCTCTTGTGGTTCGGGCTGACGGATACCTCCATCCTCTTCGTCGTGGTGATGGGCAGCGTGCTGGGCATCGCCATCGCCACCGAGGACAGCGTGCAGGGCGTGGACCCGCAGTTGTTGCGAGTGGCCAGCACATTGGGGGTGCGCGGCCTGCGCTTCCAGTTCGGCGTGCTGCTGCCGGCGGCGCTGCCGGGCATCGTCACGGGGCTCAAGCTGGGGTGGAGCTTCGCGTGGCGCGCGCTGCTGGCTGGAGAGCTGCTGTTCGTCTCGGGAGGATTGGGACAGTTGCTCACGGTGGGGCGCGAGCTGATGGACGTGCCGCAAGTGATGGCGGTGATGGTGGCCATCATCATCATCGGAATCACCGTGGACCGTGTCCTCTTCCAGACGGTGGAGGGCCGGCTGCGGCGTCGGTGGGGGCTGGAAGGCGCGATGTGACGGGCGGGGACGTGAAGCGCCCGACGCTTGGGTGTCGACACCCGTTGCCAACCTGACCCGCCGTCCCTCTTCTGGGTGCCTATGCGCGCCTTTCGGTTCCTGGCTGTCCTCGTACTCGCCGGCCTCGCGGGGCTGGGCGTGGGTTGCAAGCGTGACGCGTCTGGTGGTGCCGACGCTCCGTTGAGGCTGGGGTTCTTCCCCAACATCACGCATGCGCAGGCGCTGGTGGGCAACGGGGAAGGGACGTTCGGGGCGGAGCCTGGCGTGGGCAAGCTGGAGGTGAAGCAGTTCAACGCGGGGCCCGCAGCCATGGAGGCGCTGGTGGGCGGCTCGTTGGACGTGTCGTACGTGGGCACGGGGCCCGCCATCAACACGTACCTCAAGGCGGGGCGCGACTTGCGCATCATCGCGGGGGCGGTGAATGGCGGGGCGGTGCTGGTGACTCGCACGGCGAAGTCGGCGGCGGAGCTGAAGGGGAAGAAGATTGCAACGCCCCAGCTTGGCAACACGCAGGACATCGCGCTGCGCTACTGGCTGAAGAAGCAGGGGTTGAGCACGAACCTGGATGGGCAGGGCGACGTGCAGATTGTGCCGCTGACGAACTCGGACATCCTGGTGCAGTACCTGCGCGGGGGAATCGAGGGCGCGTGGGTGCCGGAGCCGTGGGGCACGCGGATGCTGCTGGAGCCGGAGGGTGGCGGGCAGATTCTCGTGGACGAGAAGACGCTGTGGCCGGAGGGGAGGTTTCCCACCACGGTCATCGTGACGACTCGCAAGGTGTTGGAGACGCAGCGCCCGCGAATCGTGGCGCTGCTGCGCGCGCACGTGAAGCTGACGGAGCGGTGGGAGAAGGACCCGGCGGGCTTCACCGCGGCGGTGAACTCGGCGTTCGGGAAGCTGACGCAGAAGCCGTTGCAGCCGGCGATTCTGCAGGGTGCGTTCTCACGACTGGAGCCGAGCCTGGACCCCGTGCCTGGCGCGCTGAGCACCGCCGCGAAGCATGCACAGGAGCTGGGCTTCATCCCCACCTCGGACATCAGCGGGCTGGTGGACCTGAGCGCGCTGAACGAGGCGCGCGGGGGCGGGGCGAAGAACTGAGCAGGGCCGCTCGGTGACGCGCCCTGCGCGGTTCACTCCTTGGTTCCAAGGCTTGCCTCGAACAGGTCGGTGGCTCTCGCGACCCAATCCGCGAGTTCCTCCCACCCCTTGGGCGGCTTCCACCACCATTCGAAGCGCAGGGTCCGTCGGAAGTTCTTCTGCTCGACCCCATAGACACCTCCGTCGGTCCCCACCATGGAATCCCCGAAGCAGAACGCCGGAAGGCGCAAGCTTTCCGCCTCTGCAAGGAGATGCTGCCATGGCTCCTGCGGGACGTCCGCATCGGCGACTGAAAGCCGAAGCGCGGCGGCTGTATCACCCTCATGTCCACGTGCGCCTGCATGGGGGGCAGACACAGATGACGAACGCATCCAGACGACGCGTCGGACCCTGAGGAGGGTATCTTTTCGGCCTCCGCTCGGCCCAAAGCAGCCACGAGCGATAGTCGGCTCGCCAACTGTAATACCAGATACGAAGTAATGAACGGCCGACTCGCAGGGCTGGAATCGCCGTTTCTGGATGGTCCAGGACCTGACGCGCCCGCTGCTCCAGCGTCCGAGCGTCGTCATCATTTTTGCGTGCCATGTCAATCACTGAAACAAGATGGGGGACTGATACCTGTACGCGAATTCGGCCAGGCCCCGCAGACGCTCAATCAAGAACTCGCCATCCACGTCGATGAACGACTCAAACGCGTTTCGAGGAACGAGGCCCACGGATTTCGCCACGGTTCGTTGCCACTCAGACGAAAAGCCGACCGCCGGGCGCGTCTTCAACTCCATGGCGATTTCCATCAATTCATCCCGCAGCCTCTCGCATTGTGAAGCGGACCACTCACCATCACAATCCGAGTGCACGATGAATGTAGGGAATCGAGAGCCCAGCTTCCCTGCCTCAAGCTCGTGAGTGACATAATCACGCAACGTACCGAAGTCCCCATAAGAACCAACTTCGACGCCCTCCAGCTCTTCATCACCTTCGAAGACACAAAGATAGAGTCCCATTACAGAGCCTCTCGCTTGATGGTTTTTCCGGTCACCCGAATCAACTCCTTGAGCGAGGGATGAAATTTGCAGGACTTTGGGACCTTCAGCACGAGCGGTTTGTAAGTCTCCACTGCTTTGAAAGCCAGGAGTCTGAGCTGATAGGTCGCTCGAAGCACTGACACGTTTTTTATCAGGTATATCTTATCAATGGTCTCTGCATCAGGGAGCGTTCCCCGAGGAACCTGATGTCGCGTGTACTTGAAGGTCATGGATGATGCCCGGGCAGGGATGGGGGATAGACGAGCACTCGAACGGACGGGACTCGCGCGAAGGACTCCTGGATGAGGGGAAAGACCTCCGCCCATGTCAGGCCACCATTTCCGCAGCCCAGGGCGGGAACGGCCAGCGATTGAATCCCCCGGCGTTGAACCTCCTCGATGAGAGACTCCAGGCCCGTGCGAATCCACTCCAGGCGCGAAGGCCGACGCCAGCTCCGCTTCGTCGGGAAGTTGATGACCCACCGTGGGCCCTTCGACGCGCCCAGGTCGAAGACATGGACGCGACCGGTTTCGAGGCGGCCCGCCTTCGCCTCGCGTTCGTACTCCTTGAACATCGCGGGGAAGGCCCGCTTGAACTGGAGCGCGATGCCCTTGCCCATCACGCCTTCCGTGTTGACGGCGTTGATGAGCGCCTCGACGTCCGCTTGGAGGAGATTGCCTTCGGCGAGTTCAATCATGGGTGCTCCTCTTCTGGAGGGCCACTCACGGAAAGCCGTAGCCCCACCCCGCTGCGGCAACTCGGTGTCCCAGGCTGTCCACGCCGCGCCGTGAGCACATATGTGCCGAGATAAGCCTCTCTCATCACACCACGAACTCGGCGGTGCCCGTCATGCCTGGACGCAGCCGCACAGGCACTCTTGCCGCCTCATGGCCGACAGGCGACCTCTGGGCAGTTCTTGGAGACGCTACACGTCTGCTGGTCACAGCACAGGTACTGGCCCGGCGGACAGGTCGCCGTGTTGATGCAGGTATTGGTCTCGCCACAGGCCTGACCTGTCGGGCAGGAGCCGCAGTTCAGGAGTTGGCCGCAACCATTCATAATGAAGCCACAGGTGGCTCCTTCCGCGGCACACGTCGTCGGCTGGCAGATGCACTGATTGTCGACGCAGGTCGCGCCTTCGTCGCAGACGCCGCAGTCCAGGCTCCCCCCACATCCGTTCGAGATGGAGCCGCAGGCCTTCCCCGCAGCCGTGCAGGAGGTCGGCTGGCAGATGCACACGTTGTCATTGCACGTTTGTCCCGCGCCACAGGTTCCGCAGCTCAGCGTGTCGCCACATCCGTCCGGGATGGAGCCACAGGTCTTCCCCTGGGCGGTACAGGTGGTCGGGGTGCACGAGCAGTACAGGGCACAGACGTCCCCTTCGTCGATGTTCCCATCGCAGTCATCATCCAGCCCGTTACAGGACTCCGTAGGCGCGACACACTGCCCCCACGCGCTGCCGGCGTCCTGGACGATGCAAGACTGCACCGAGCCCGCGCACGTGCCCGCCGAGGTCCGACACTCCTGCGTCAGTGTCCCCGTTCCCTGGCTGGGCAGGTTGTCGACGACTCCGTCCCTATTGTCGTCGCATCCGTTGCACTTCTCCTGGGTGGTCATGGCGGGCTGGCAGGGGCCATGTGTCCCGTCGGGCCGACAGGCGGCAGTGGCGTTGTCACAGCCGTATTTCGGTTCGTCGCACTGTCTTCGAGTACCGCCGGGGATGACGCACTGGAACTGGCCCGCGCTACAGGTGCGCGTCCCCGTACAGCCATTGGAGAGCGGGTCGCAGGCACCACCCGTCAGCACGCCGCCACTGGGCCCTTCGTCAATCACGGAGTCGCCGTCGTTGTCGCATGCGTCGCACTTCTCCTCGCCATATGCTGAGCACGAGCCCGCGATGAGTTCGCCATCCGAGTCACACCGGACATGGCCCTGATCTCCGCAGACCGTACACGAGACATTCGAGGCTCCCGAGAACGACCCACACCTCGGGTAGTCGTCGCATTCCGTCATCCCATAGCAGCCATTCGCGTTGACGCACGAGGTCGGGGGAAGAGGAGGATTCGGGCAGATGGCGAATGCGGGCATGCCCACCAGCACCAAGAGGCAACACAGGGCCGCGCCCAACACCGCCAACCCGGACTTCGACTCACAATGCACGACAGACCTCGTTCTGGAACAAGTGCCACTACTGAAACAGGATGGGGGCCTGATGCCTGATGGCGAATTCCGCCAAGCCTCGCAGACGCTCAATCAAGAACTCACCATCCACATCGATGAACGACTCGAACGCGTTCCGAGGCCTGAGCCCAATGGATTTCGCCACGATTCGTTGCCACTCGGACGTAAAGTCGACCACCGGGCGCATACTCAATTCCATGGCAATTACCGCCAATTCATCACGCAGCCTCTCGCAGTCGGAGACGGACCACTCGCCATCACAATCCGAGTGCATGATGAGCGTAGGAAATCGAGAACCCAGCTTCCCTGCCTCGAGTTCGCGAGTGACACAACCACGAAATTCATTGAAGTCCGCATAGTGCCCAACCTCGACGCCATCCAGTTCTTCATCATCTTTGAAGATACAAAGATAGAGCCCCATTACAGCACCTCCCGCTTGATGGTGTTCCCGGTCGTCCGAATCAAGGCCTTGAGTGAGGGATGAAACTGGCAGGACTTTGGAACCTTCAGCACGAGCTTCTTGTGAATCTCCACTGCCCTGAAAGTCAAGAGCCTGATCTGATAGGTCGCTCGAAGCACTGACACCCTTTTGATCAGGTAAAGTTTGTCATTGGTCTCCGCGTCAGGTTGCGTTCCACGAGGAACCTGATGTCGCGTGTACTTGATGGTCATGGAGGCGTCCCGGGCAAGGGCTTGACTGTGGCTCCCCAGCGATTCAGCCACTGAAGGAATGAAGGGTTGACAGGCCTGCTCGTATAGATAGTGAGCGGTTGATTAGTGATAAGAGCACCATAGGTCTGCAGTCGGAGTTGATAGCTTGAGTTAAGCATGCTTGTGCCAGTTTTAATTTCACCCACGCCAGGACCTGTTTTTGCATCGTAAATGACGCTAACGAGCTTGCCGTTGGGCGTGAACTGGGGCTCTCCAACAATCACCCTGAATGCCGCGCTTTTCGTTTGCTCGAGAGAAGGCGTGAACCTGACCTTCCCCTGGGAGCGTAGCACCGCCAGAAGCGGCCCCTCGTCGAGTTGTCCTGCTAAACCGGAGTTCGTGATTCTCGATCAGGCTGGGGAGTAAGCGGGCGCGGAGCGAGCGGGAAGAGGGAGCAGGGGCACCTCTCGTCCGGCTCTGTGTGCGCAGAAAACCTGAGAGCGAGAAGGCCCTGCCCGAGGTCAAAGGTAGGAAGTGGCTGAAGAGGAAGCAGCGCCAGGCGCTGCTTCGGTGGGGGGAGAAGAGTGGCTGCCCGCTCACCTTTCGACGGTGCATGGCGGTGGCGGCCGTGGGGCGAGGGGCGTCATGCAACGCCGCCGCGCGGGCACTGGGCTGCGCCACGTCCACCTCCACCGTCGTCGGAGCCGTGCGGCGCTACCGAGAGGCCGGACGCGAAGCGCTGCGAGACAGGCGCGCGGCCAACGGCCGTCCCAAGGTGGACGGCCGATTCCGAGAGAGGCTGGCGCGAGTGTTGGCCGGCACGCCGGAGGATTGGGGTTGGTGCAGGCCCACCTGGACGAGGGAACTGCTGTGTCTGGAGCTCCAGCGCCGAGGGCTTCCCCAGGTCTCCGTGGCGACCATGGGCCGGGTGCTCACCTCGATTGGCGCCCGGCGCAAGGCGGCAAAGCCCATCGTCCAGTGCCCCTGGCCAGGGTGGAAGCGCCGCCGTCGACTCCACGTGTTGAAGTGCCTGGAGGCGTACGCGCCCGCCGAGGAGCCGGTGCTCCACGTGGACGAAGTGGACATCCACCTCAATCCCAAGGTGGGGCTCGACTGGTGTCTGCCTGGACAGCGACGGGTAGTGGTGACGCCCGGCAACAACCAGAAGCGCTTCCTGGCCGGAGCGCTGAACGTCCGGACGGGGAGGCTGACGTGGGTGGAGGGCAGGTCCAAAGCCAGCGCCCTTTTCATCCAGCTGCTCTGGCTCCTGGCGGGCGAGTACAGCCGTGCTCGCCGTATCCACCTCGTCCTGGACAACGCCGCCGTCCATACCAGCCAGAAGACACGCAGGGCCCTCGAGCAACTCGGTGGGCGCATCGTGCTCCACTTCCTGCCGCCCTACTGCCCCGAGGGCAACCGCATCGAGCGGGTGTGGCTGGACCTGCACGCCAACGTCACCCGAAACCACCGATGCCGCACCATGTCCCGACTCATGATTCGGGTGCATGCCTACCTCGCCGCACGCAACGCCCAGCGCTCTGCCAGTCCATGCCTACGTCGAGCCGACCTCAGGCGCACCGCCTGAGGCCATGCGGGAATCGTGGTCGTTGGTTTAGGGCTCGGATTCCTGATGCTGGCGAAAAAGGCACTGGTCAAGGCGCGCGCGCTGGGGCGCCCGGCTCCGTCCGCTGAGAGCAGGGATCCGAATCCTTCCTAGACTTGTGCGGACAGCCACACTCCTCGAGTTCTTCCTGCGGCGAGGTGCGCATCCTCGTGACACAAGAGGCACCGCAGCCACGAGGTCTCCATGACGCGCGCGTTGATGCTCCTGCTGTTCCTCCTGCCCGCCTGCGCTCTCTTCCAACGCCCTCCGCGTCCGGTTCATGCGCCCCAGGCCGAGGCAGCGAAGGTCCAAATTCCGCTCGCTCTTCCCGAAGAGGGGCGGCAGATCATCCCCGGTGCGACGCTAAGAGCCATCCAGCTCGCGATGGAGGACTACCTGCCCTGGGACTTCAAGCTCCCCGGAACGGCGACTCCGCTTCAGCAGTGTTTCGCTCGCCGTGAGGCCTACGATGTCGTGACCGCGCCGGGTCCTCAGGGCATCGTGTTCGTGAGCATCGTTCCCAATCCGGAGGTCTGCGACGTCGGCGGTCCTCCGCTGCTGGACGTCGGTGCCACCTACGCCATCGATGTCACCGGGTGGCGCATCCTCTCCGTGCAGCAGTAGCGGCTCAGTGTCCCAGGCTGTCCACTCCGCGCAGTGGGCGCATCAGCGCGGAGATGAGCCGCTCGCGACGCACCACGAACTCGGCGGTGCCCGTCATTCCTGGACGCAGCCGCACGGACACTCCCGCCGTGGAACGCGGCGCACCGGGGACTCTCACGTCGACACGGTATGGCGCGGCGCCCAGCGTGTCCTCCTGCCGCCGCGTCGTGTCCCCCGCGATTCTTGACAGCTCCCCCAACAGAACGCCGAAGTCCTGGAAGGGATACGCGTCCAGTTTGATTCGGACCGGCTGCCCGTCTCGCAGGAACGCGATGCCCTCCGAGGCCACCGCCGCGCGCAGGACGAGCGCGTCCTCCGACGGCACCACCAGCGCGAGCACACTCCCCGCCTGCACCACGTCCCCCCGGTCGAACACCGTCAGCCCCTGCACCGTGCCCGCTCGCGGCGCCACCACCTCCAGCCTCGCCGCCTCCAATCGCGTCTCCTCCAGCTCTCCCGTGTAGCGCTCCAACTCCACCTTCGCCGCCGACAGGGCCGCTCCATCCGAGAGCGAGGCCACGCGCGAGTCTCCCTCCAGCCCCCGCTGCTCCAGCTCCAGTCGCCCCAGGCTCGCTTCCAGCTCACGCACCGAGGCCTGTGCCGCCACCACCTGCGAGCGCGCCACCTCCGCCTGCACGGACGCGTTCTCCGCCTCCACCGAGGCGACGAACTCCTTCTCCCGAAGATGCTCCGCGTTCCGCGCATCCCGTGATCGTGCTTCCGCCTCACGCTCCTTCGCGTGGATGAGCGCTCGCGCCGCTTCCAGGCGGGCCGCTGTCTCCAACGCCGTCGCCTTGCGCACGCGGACCTGCATTCCGTACGACTCCGTCCGCGACGCCACCAGCGCCTCCAACATCGTCACTCGCGAGCGCGCCTCCACCACCTGCTGCTCCAGCAACCTCACCCGCGAGCGCACCTGCGCATCGTCCAGTCGCAGCAGGACCGCTCCCTGCTCCACCTGCTGTCCCTCGCGCACCGCGATGTCCAGCACCACACCGGAGCGAGGCGCCTGCACTCTCGCGGTCTCTCCCTGCGGAGACACCACCGCCTGGGCACGCACCACCACATCCATCTCGACGAAGAACAGCGCGCCGAACCCCAGCAGCGCCAACCCCGCGCACACCGCGTACAGCCCACGCAGCACGCTTCGCGTCCGAGGAAAGTCGAGGACCGGCAACAACTCCCGATACGTGTCCTCAGTCACCGCCATGAGCACCCTCCGCTCCATGGCGCTTCCAGTTCGGTGTCGCCTGCGCGAGCGCGCTGTACAACTTCCCTTGTGCGGACATGAGCGACTCGTGCGTCCCCATCTGGGAAATCCGCCCCTCGTTCATCACCACGATGCGGTCCGCGTGCTGCAACGTCTGGAGCCGATGACTGATGATGAGCGTGGTCCGCCCTCGGACGATGTCGCGCAGCCGGTCGTGAATCGCCTGCTCCGCCAACGGGTCCAACGCCGCTGTCGCCTCGTCGAAGATGAGGATGCGCGGGTCCGTCACCAGCGCTCGCGCGATGATGACCCGCTGGCGCTGTCCTCCCGACAACGTCAACCCGCGCTCCCCCACCAGCGTCTGGAAGCCATACGGCAGCTCCGTCACGAAGTCGTACGCCCCCGCGAGTCGCGCCGCCCGCACCACCGCCTCCTCCGTCACCGGACGCCCACAGGCGATGTTGTCGAACACCGTCCCGGAGAAGAGCTGCGTCTCCTGCGTCACCATCCCTATCTGCCCGCGCACCGACTCCGGCGTCACGTCCCGCAGGTTGTACCCATCAATCGACACCGTCCCCTCCCCCGGGTCATGCAACCGCAACAGCAGCCGCACCAACGTGCTCTTCCCACACCCCGACGGCCCCACCAGCGCCACCACCTCCCCGGGCGCGAACTCCAAATCCAGGCGCTCCAACGTGTTGGACTCGCGGCCAGTTGCATAGCGAAAGCTCACGCCCCGGAACCGGATGTGTCCCTTCACCTGTGGCAGCTCCAGTACCGCCGACGCCCGCTTGTCTCCCTCCCCCGCCACATCCTGCAC